>NC_012491.1:5320000-5572500 GCF_000010165.1 Brevibacillus brevis NBRC 100599 | reverse complement strand
TCCCTTCTCTGGGCATTGCAGCATGGACGCGATGAAGTGAAATTCGCGGTGCTGCAAACATTGTCTCTGATCGGAGACGATGAAGCTGAAACTGCAGTCCGTCAATTTTATTACCAGACGGATAACCAGCAGCTGCAAAAGTTGGCTTTGCTGGCTTTGGCTGATATGGGTGCAGATATGCCGGAAGGAACTCCAGAAGGATCGAATGGTTCACCGACGATGGAAGATCAAAAGAGCAATATAGAAGAAGGCATAAGCCGTTATTTACTCTCGCAGGGCAAGCAAGAGGCTGGAGAATGGTGCCTCGATGTATGGCGCAAGCATCATGAATATGCCCAAAGTCAGGTACAAGTGCGAAAAGAAGTAGCGTGGGTCGCAGCATTAGAATATGTATACGGAACGATAACGAACGAAAAACAGTCACAAGCCCTTCTAGCTCAAAAATATGGCATTTCTGCCGCAACCTTGGCAAAGTGCGTCAAAGTTTTGTCGACACTTGATTTTAAATAGATTATTACATTATAATTAATTTAAATAAGGAAACAGAACTGTGTGAGACGAGGAGGCAACAAGCATGAGCGAACAAAAAGTTTATGACGTGATTATCGCCGGAGCTGGCCCTGCTGGAATGACGGCTGCTGTATATACATCCCGTGCGAACATGAGCACATTGATGCTGGAGAGAGGGATCCCAGGCGGTCAAATGGCGAACACGGAAGATATCGAGAACTACCCAGGCTTCACTTCCATTCTTGGCCCTGATCTCTCTACAAAAATGTTTGAGCATGCACAGCAATTCGGTGCGGAGTATGCTTATGGTGAGATCAAGGAAATCCGCGATGAAGAGCCGTACAAGCGCGTTATCACGGGTGACAAGGAATACTTGACCAAATCTGTTATTGTGGCAACTGGTGCAGAGCATCGTTTGCTCGGTGTACAAGGCGAAAAAGAATTGTCCGGCCGTGGTGTATCTTACTGCGCGGTATGCGACGGTGCATTTTTCCGCAATAAAGAGCTGGTAGTTGTTGGTGGAGGAGACTCCGCGGTAGAAGAAGCAGTGTTCCTTACTCGCTTTGCTTCCAAAGTGACAATCGTACACCGCCGTGATCAGTTCCGTGCACAGAAAATCCTGCAAAAACGAGCTTTCGATAACGAAAAAATCGAAGTGATTTGGGATACCGAACTAAAAGAGATCCGTGGTGAAGGCAAGGTACAAGCAGTTCTCTTGCAAAACACCAAAACAGGTGAACAAAGAGAATACCCAGCAGATGGAGTGTTCATCTACGTAGGGATGGACCCATTAACTGCAAGTGTACGTCCACTGGGCATCACCAACGACGCAGGCTACGTACTGACAGACGAAAAAATGAACACCAAAGTAAAAGGTGTTTTTGCAGCAGGCGATGTACGCGAAAAAATGCTGCGCCAAGTCGTGACAGCAACTGGAGACGGTTCGATCGCTGCTCAATCTGCTCAGCATTATGTAGAAGAGCTCAATGAAAAGCTAAAGGAACAAAATGTCACAATCTCTTAACCTGCTTGTAACATGGGTGAAATAATTCAAGTGTAATCTATAGACAATGAATTGACCCCCTTATCTATATAAACAATTGTTGCGTGGCTGGCATTCAGTCACGCATCTTTTTTTCTAAAATAGCTTGTACGCCTGTAGAGGACGTCCTTGGAAAAACAGGGGAAGCGGTTCAAAAAGGTGCGAATAAGGTCGACAATATGGTATGCTATTGTCAGAATCGTAGGAGGCGAGTTGCGTGACGGAATTGGGAAACGACAAGGCCATGAATCTCCTGATTATTACCGGAATGTCAGGTGCGGGAAAGACAGTTGCTGTACAAAGCTTGGAGGACCTGGGCTTTTTTTGTGTAGACAACCTGCCCCCTGTACTGATTCCCAAATTTGCTGAGTTGGTTAAACAGTCTGGTGGGAGTATTGAGCGAGTCGCATTGGTGATTGACTTGCGAGGGCGTGAGTTTTTTGAAAATCTAGCCGTAACCATGGAAAGCCTCAATCAGATGAATGGACTATCTTACCATATCCTTTATCTGGATGCGAACGATCAGACATTGGTTTCTCGCTATAAGGAAACACGCCGCAGACATCCGCTTTCTCCGAACGGTTCGCCTTTGGAAGGAATTCACGCCGAACGCCGTTTGTTGGAGGAAATGAAGGGCTGGGCGCATCAGATTATCGATACGAGTCAAATGAAGCCAGTTCAGCTTCGAGAAAAAATCATCAACCAATACGGTCAACAAGGATCACCCCTTACGATTAATGTATTATCGTTTGGTTTCAAATACGGCGCACCGATAGACGCTGACTTGATGTTCGATGTCCGTTTTTTGCCCAATCCGCATTATGTGGAGGATTTACGTCCGAAAACAGGATGTGATCCAGACGTGGCAGAGTATGTGATGCAGCACAAGGACACAAAGGAATTCTTAGAAAAGCTTACAGACTTTTTGGGGTACACCCTACCGCATTACCAGCGAGAAGGAAAAAGTCAACTTGTGATAGGAATCGGATGCACCGGTGGCAAGCATCGCTCGGTCGCCATTGCAGAACATTTGGGAGAAGCCTTTGGCAAAGATTTTTCTGTCCGTGTTAGTCATCGAGACATGGAAAAGAACAAATGAGCATAAGATGGCAGGAAAGACTGAAGCGTGCATAAAAAGCCACCTGTGGTATATGTATTAGAAATAATGAGGTGACATATGCCTACTAAGGGAGTCGGGAGGCTACAGTCAAGGCCATTACGGATAGTCGTTATTGGCGGAGGAACGGGTCTATCCGTCCTTTTACGCGGTTTGAAGCACGAGCCAGTGCATATTACAGCGATTGTGACGGTAGCAGACGATGGGGGAAGCTCTGGACGTTTGCGAGAAGAAATGGATATGCTTCCACCTGGCGACATTCGAAACGTCTTGACTGCTCTGGCCGATACAGAGCCGTTGATGGAAAAAGTCATGCAATATCGTTTTTCCACAGGCACGGGATTAGCCGGGCATAATTTGGGAAATCTATTACTTGCAGCGATGAACGAAATCACTGGAGATTTTGTCACCGCAGTCAAAACATTAAGCGGGGTTTTGGCAGTGCGTGGAGATGTATTGCCAGCTTCCACGCAATCGATTCAGTTGAAAGCGGAAATGACAGATGGATCTCTCGTAATCGGAGAATCCCAAATACCGTTGACTGGCAAAGAAATCAAGCGGGTGTTCCTTGATCCAGAGGATGCTGTTCCTCTGAGCGAAGCCCTGATGGCGATTGCCGACGCGGATGCCATTTTGATTGGGCCTGGCAGCTTGTACACGAGCATCCTGCCCAATTTATTAGTACGAGGGTTATTTGAAGCGATTACATGCGCACAAGCCCCAAAAATCTACATTTGTAACGTCATGACACAACCAGGGGAGACAGACGGTTTTTCTGCATCCAGGCACGTGAATGTCATGTATGAACATGTAGATAAACCATTTCTGGATACGATCATTGTCAATTCAGCCGAGCTGCCTACCCATGTATTGGACAAATACGCGGAAAAAGGAGCAGCTCCTGTCCGATGTGACTCAAAGCGATTGCGCCAACTCGGTCTGCATGTAGTGGCGAAGCCGTTAGTCACATTTGAGGACGGATACCTACGTCACGATGCACATGCTGTCAGCAAGCAGGTTGTGTCACTTGTCAAACGAAGACGGAAGGTGCTGAAGATAGAGAAGGAGTAGTGAAGTCGATGTCATTCGCCGCGCATACCAAAAAAGAGCTTACCATGATGGAGGGTGCCGATTGCTGCAGCAAGGCAGAGCTCTCAGCCTTGATTCGGATGAATGGAAGTCTGCAGTTTGGAGCCGGACGACTGGTGCTGGATGTGACGACAGAGAACGCGGCGATTGCCCGACGCATTTACACGTTAATCAAGAGGTTGTTTCAGATACACGCTGAATTGCTAGTTCGCAAAAAAATGCGTTTGAAAAAAAACAACGTCTACATTGTGCGTATTCCGAATAAGGCCAATGAGATCCTGCAAGACTTGGGCATCATGGATCAAAGCCTGTCGTTTATCCCAGGAATCGCTCCAGAGATCGTGAAAAAGTCATGCTGCCGCGCTGCTTATTTGCGGGGGGCTTTTTTGGCGGGGGGATCAGTGAATCATCCAGAGGCATCCAGCTATCATCTGGAGATTTTCACTTCCTATCAGGATTTTTGCGAAGCATTGACCAAGATCGCCAATCGGTATAAACTAAATGCCAAGTGCATCGAGCGGAAAAAAGGGTATGTTCTCTATATTAAAGAAGGCGAAAAGATTACAGAGTTTTTGAGCTTGATAGGAGCTCATCAGGCGCTGCTGTATTTCGAGGACGTCCGAATCGTAAAGGACATGCGGAACTCCGTAAACCGTTTACACAATTGTGAAATCGCGAACATAAACAAAACGGTGAATGCAGCCACCAGACAAATGGAAAATATTCAGCTCATCGATCAAGAGATGGGATTGGAGAATTTGCCAAAACGTCTGCGCGAGGTCGCGGAGCTTCGAGTGGCTCATCCTGACATCAATTTGAAAGAATTGGGCGAGATGGTGCCAAGCGGAGTAGTGAGCAAATCGGGCATTAACCACCGCTTGCGGAAAATTAACGAAATCGCTGACAAAATACGAGAAAAACAAAATATTTCGATGTAGATGCATGTTATACTAAAGGATAATAGTCTACAAGTAAGGAGGTCCATTCATGGTTCAACAGCAGGTCGTGGTTCAGTTAAAGACCGGTTTGCAAGCTCGTCCAGCAGCTTTTTTCGTACAGGAAGCTAACCGTTTTGCATCGGAAGTATTCGTAGAAAAAGGCAACAAGAAGGTCAATGCGAAAAGCATCATGGGTATCATGAGCCTCGCAATCAGCTCTGGAACGGAAATTACCATTTTGGCAGAAGGGCCGGATGCCTCCCAGGCAGTCAGCAGCCTTACGAATCTGGTAAGCAAAGAAGAATAGAGTCACGAGAGACACTTTTCCCTTAAGGGAGGTGTCTTTTTTTGTTGGTTATCTTGATGAATATGTATCAATTCACTTCGGGCAGGGCATTTCTAACCATGTATATTGCTTGAAGGAGGAATGAGACATGAGTAACCGTGATAAGTGTTACGAGGGCCGCGATTGTTATGATATGGACATTGATCGGATGGTGAATGAGGGACTGGGGGGCGGAGTTGTTTCCGACCAAAACGGCCTGATTGAAGAAACGACAGTAGATACGATGACAGGGGCTACGTCAGCCAAGCAAGCTCTTGACGATGACCAATAGAGGGAGTCAGTCACTTATGAATGTAACAAGAGCACAAGCCATCATGAAATCCGACGACCATATCAAGGTAGAGTACGATGGACAAGCCGTTTGGATCGATGCTGTAGACGAAAAAACGTCAACAGCACGTGTACATGAGGAAAAAAATCCAGGGCATAGCCGAACAGTCTATGTCAGTCAGTTAATGGAAGTATCACAATGATTCATCGAAAAAGCTGAGCAGACCAAGGAAAGCCTCTAGGGGTTTGCTCGGCATACAAAAAAACACTCGGCCGGTAGTTCAGGCACGAGTGCTTTTTTTTCTACAGCTCTTATTTTTTCGAAGACGGTTCGGAAGTGATGACTTTGTCAATCAATCCGTACTCTACTGCTTCAGCGGCAGAGAGGAAGTTGTCGCGATCGGTATCCTTTTGGATGCGCTCCAAAGGCTGTCCAGTGCGTTCAGCCAAGATGGTGTTCAGATGATCACGCATCTTCAAGATACGTTTTGCGGCAATCTCAATGTCGCTCGCTTGTCCTTGTGCGCCACCCAATGGTTGGTGGATCATGACTTCACTGTTTGGCAGAGCAAAGCGCTTGCCTTTTGCCCCAGCAGCCAGCAGGAATGCTCCCATGGAAGCAGCCATTCCGATACAAATGGTGGATACATCAGGCTTGATGAAGTGCATAGTATCGTAAATTGCCATACCAGCAGTAATAGAACCGCCTGGGCTGTTTATGTACAAGTGAATGTCTTTCTCCGGATCTTCCGCCTGAAGGAACAACAACTGTGCCACAACGATATTGGCTACGGTGTCGTTGATTGGGGTTCCCAGAAAGATGATGCGGTCTTTGAGCAGGCGGGAATAAATATCGTAAGCACGTTCCCCGCGGTTTGTCTGTTCAATGACGGTTGGAATTAAATTCATATGCATCTAGTCTTCCTCCTCTCTTTGTAACAATATCATACACAAAAGGTCAATGAAGGTCAAACACATAAGTGCGCGCCCTCACTACCATGTTTGCCAAATTCCCTCTGTCTAAACCTACTCGAAAAGGAAAACATTCATTCCTTGGAATTCTCATCGGCCTCGGTTAAATCGACGGCGAGTTTCAGCGTGGCTTTCATCTTCTTTCCCTTGATAATCGTATATTCATCGACTTGTTTGGCTTGAAGTTGATTGATGGCTTCCGCCAGCTCCTGTTGATCTTTGTATGGTTCAATGGTCAATAAGCATTCTTCATCACTGGCCTCTTGATAAATGAGAAAAAAACGTTCCCCTGCCATAGTAAGCCTCACTTTCGAAAGTTATCCACAATGTTATGCACAGGTTGTGCACAAAAACATTTGTTCGTGGGATATTTATTTTTTTTCCTAGTCTTGTCATGTTTGGAGAGAGAATTACATAGGAAATGTATGGGATAAAAAAGAAGGAAAAAGTTGATTTATGTCGAATCATACAAAATTGGAATTCATTTCATGATATTTAAGGGGTGTTTATTATGCTTCGCAAGTTTTCTACAATGATGCTGACAGCAGCTCTTCTAACAGGAAGTGTAGCGGCAACGGCTGCGTTTGCCCAAACTTCTCCTGCTCCTGCACCAGCTGTACAACAAAAAATCAAAGTTCAGCTAAACGGCAAGGAGTTCCCATTCCCACAAGAAATCGTTACTGAAAATGGTGTTGCGTATGTGAATGCGAGCACATTGGCGATTGCTTTGGGTGGTAGTGCAGCATGGGATAGCACGACTAAATCTCTGTTGGTTGCCAAAGACAACAAGTACGCTCTGCGTATGTACGAAAACCAAAACTTTGCTTATAAAAACGGCAAAGAAACGAGTGTAGCAAATCCGCCACGTCCAGTGACCGGAGCAGTGCTCGTGCCCCTCGTATTCATTGCCCAAGAATTGGGTGCAAAAGTAGAGTACGATGCAAAAACGCTCACTTACAAGCTGAGCATTCCAATTAATTCCTAATAATCAATGGGATACTTCTCATGAGGATAGCCACTTCTATGCGTAGAAGTGGCTATTTGCCTCAATACTACTTGTGTACACCTCTATTAGCAGACAGCGATAGAGGGTTTTTTTTATTGATTCTTCTTTCAATCATTTCTATTGCAAATTTTCTAAAATATCCTACAATAAGATTGTGATTCATAGTTTGCTCATAAATAAAGAGGGGGATTTTTGCTATGAAAAAACAGAAATCATTGTCGATACTGGCTGCAACATTTGCTCTCGGCACAATGCTCGCGGGCTGCGGTGGAGGTGCGGGGACTGGTAGCCAAAGCGCGACACCACAGCCGAGCAACAATAGCGGAGGAAGCACGGGCGGTGCAAGTGGCGCTACTGAGAAGCTCGTTGTTGCTGTAGTTGGTCCGATGTCTGGTCAGTATTCTGATTATGGAAGCACAGCAAAAGCTGGTGCTGAATATGCGTTGAAAGAAAAGGCAGAGGCATTCAAAGCACTTGGCTTTGACGTTCAATTGTCCGCGCAAGACGACCAAGCTGACCCGAAACAAGGGGTAGCAGTCGCACAAATGTTGATTTCGAATCCTGATGTAGTCGGAGTAGTAGGCCATGCTACAACAGGTGCTTCGATCACAGCAGCAGCGCAATACGAGCAAGAGAAGCTCGTAATGGTATCTCCTTCTGCAACGGGCTCAGATTTGACTGAGCAAGGCAAACAGATCGTACACCGCATTTGTGCGCGTGATGATCAGCAAGGCTCCAAGGCTGCGATTTTTGCTAAAAATCAGTTGAATGTAAAAACAGCATTCGTTATGCATGACAAGGCTGCTTATGGACAAGGTCTTGCGGAAGAAGTGAAAAAGCAATTTGAAAAAGACGGCGTACAAGTTCTCGGCTATGAAGGGGTAACAGCAGGCGAGAAGGATTATAGTGCGATCATCACCCAAATCCTTGCGAAAAATCCAGAGATGATCTACTTCGGTGGATACTACTCTGATGCAGGGATCATCGTGAAACAAGCGCGTGAAAAAGGCTTCAAAGGTGTCTTCATGGGTGGCGATGGCTACGACTCCGCTGACATGGTGAAAATTGCTGGTGCGGAAAATGCCAATAACGTAGTCTTTACTTCCACGGTTGGCGATATTGGTGCTACCGAAGACGGCAAGAAATGGATCACAGACTTCGAGAGCGCGACTGGCAACAAAGTAGGGATCTTCACTTCGTTTGGTTATGACTCCATGGGTGTTATGCTGAACGGTCTGGAAGAAGCGATCAAAGCAAACGGCGGCAAAAAGCCAACGCGTGAACAAGTGCTGGAAGCGGTTCACAAAACCAAAGATTACAAAGGCAAATTCGTTAACGTAACATTCAATGAAAAAGGCGACAACGACTTTGCTTCCGTATACGTGTACAAGTATGAGGACGGAAAGAAAGTATTCATGGGTGAAGCGAAGTAATTCTTCATTATGAATAAGCCATTTGGGACATACTACGTTTGGCATGAATACCAGAATGAAAAGGAAGGGATTCTGATGTCAAACAATCGAAATACCAAGAATGGCGGAAACCAAGGACACAGCAGCAAGACCCAAGGCACCCAGAAGCAAAAGTCCGAAAGAGATCGTAACCTGAATAAACAGGATCCACAATAGCAATGACAAAAGCCCACTCGTTTTAGCCAAAGGAGCTAACGGGTGGGCTTTTGCTTGTTAAATACCTTGCTTGCTAGGCAACCGCTTTTCGGGATGACCATAGCCCTGATGCTGTCTGCTTCGTAGGTTTTTCGCTTGGGATTCGCGAATTTTGGCCACGAACTCACTCGTGCTCATTTTGGTAAAATCCATAGGGCACCTCCACCGATGATGAGATGTACACTTTTCTAGGATGACCCAATTTGGTCCTGAACAATCGGCAGTGTTATCTCTACCATTGTACCTTCGTGCTCTCTGCTTTTAATTTCCAGGCTGCCGTTGTGGTCTTTCATGATTTTGCTGCTGATCATGAGGCCGAGGCCAGTTCCGTTTTCTTTTGTCGTGAAAAAGGGGGCACCCAGCTTGTGAATCATTTCTTCAGAGATTCCACAGCCAGTATCCGTGAGCGTAATGAGCACCTGATGATTGTCTTTTAGGGTGGTGGCAATAACAACCTCACCATGTCCATCGATCGCTTCGATAGCATTTTTAATGATGTTGATAAAGACCTGCTTGAGCTGGTTTTCTTCCCCCGCAATGATTGGATGGTAAGCAAATGCGGTCCGAAAATCGATGTTTTTCAAATTTGCTTCCGATCTCAAAAGTGTCAAAACGTTTTCTAGCAAAGGGATGAGCGGAAGAGGCTTGATTTGAATGCTATGAGGCTTTGCTAAGACTAGCAATTCACTCACAATAAAATTGATTCGGTCCAGTTCAGAGAGCATGATGTCGGCGTACTGCTGGTTATCATTCATGCTCGGATAAAGAAATTGGATAAAGCCCTTCAAAGATGTGAGCGGGTTGCGAATCTCATGGGCGATTCCAGCAGCCAGCTCCCCAATCACAGACAGCTTCTCAGCCTTCCGTAATAGTTCCTCGTTATGTCGCCGTTCTGTAATATCCCGTGAAACAATGATAAAGCCATCACAATCTCCCGTTTTCGTCAGGATGGGGGCACCCTTTGATTCGAGAACGATCCATTTGTTATTTTTCGTCTGGAAACGGAATTCGCATATCTTTGCTTCCTTGGTCGCCAGCAAGAGATGAAAGTGGTCAATGACAGTTTGGCGATCTTCGGGATGAATCTCGGCAAAGGTGAGCTGACGGCAATGTTCACTCGTTTCGATTACACGTGAATGCGATGGGGAGAGATAGAGGATATCTCCGTTTTTGTCCGTAATCAGAATAAGATCATCTGTGTATTCTGAGATGATTTTGTTCGTATTCTCGCTTTTAAATAAGGCGGCCTCTGAGTATTTGCGTTCGGTGATATTTCGCGAGACTAACATGACGTTTTGGACGTCCCCTACCGCGTTTAAAATGGGGATACCGCGTGTTTCGAAGGAGACCTCGTTTCCATTCCTATCCATAGAGCGCGTCTCGAAATGAACGGGTTGTTTCGTTGCCATGATCTCTTGAAATTTGTCCCGGAACATAGGGATATCCTCTGGATGTGTGAGCTGCAGGTTGTTAGGGGAAGTAACCTCGGCTGGAACAAATCCCAATTGTTCGATTGATGGGGAGGCATAGATGCGTCGCATGGATAAATCATAAATCGTCACGATATCCTGGGTATGATCGATGAGGAGACGATATTTGGCTTCGGTTTGACGCAAGGCCTCTTCAATTTTTTTGCGTTCGGAAATGTCACGGGTAATACAGGAAGCACCAATAATTTTTCCTGTTTCGTCTTTGATTGGAGCAGCTGACAGAATGACATCCATCTTCGTGCCATCTTTTCGCTGCCTGATGGTTTCGTAATTGGTTAGTAATACACCCATGCTCCTGACCGCATCAAATAACTGTTTGGTCTCGCTCTTGTACTCTTCTGGAATAAAGCAGAGCGGTGAAGCGTAAATCTCCTCCATGGACCAACCGTAGTATTGCTCAAACGCATGATTCACCAAGACGATATTGTTATCGAGATCACTAATCGAGATGGCATCCGTCGTAAAATGAAAAAATGCTTTTAATATTTGATCTGGAAATAACACTTGTGTGATTTCCTTTTTTGAGCGTTTCTTTTTCCATAAGAAAGGGGTTTTAAGCTTGTTCATCAGATTCCCCCGCATAGTCTATCAAGTATTTGAGTGAGATAGCATTGTCGTAACTATTCGAGATATAGGATCCATTTTCCTATCAAAATTTGGAATAGTTTGTTATTCTATAATGAATTGGTTATGCCTGAAGGTTCTGACTCGCATGGAAATCAGCTATAATAAGAGTTAGAAAAAAGTCGGAGGTGTATGCATGACAACGGGTTTTATCGTTGCGTTGGTGCTCATTTTTATTGTCATCATCGGTGTGACGATTTTGGTTACAAACAAAGCTTATTCACGTAAACCTGAACAAATAGATCCGATTCTGCCCAGTAAGGATACTGCTGGTAGTAAGGAACTCGATCAATAATGCCAGCAGGCAAAAGAGCAGGAGTGGTTATATCAACCACTCCTGCTTTTTTTATAGCCTACAGTTTGGAGAAACGCTCTACGATGTCATCAACAAGCAGTTCGGCAGAAAGGATACCGCCGCCTACGTTCCAGATCACTTCGTCAACTTGGAATGCCTTATTGTTTTTCGCGACATTCAGCTTTTGATAGAGTGGATCTTTCATCCATTCCTCGGTGTATTTATTCGCAGATCCATCACCCGAATAATCGCCGATCCAGTAAAACATGACGTCGCCATCCATTTCGGACATGAGCTCTTTTGGGATGTCTTTTTTGAACTCATCGATGTCTTGGGAGGCAGGTCGAGCAAAACCGAGCTGGCTCAGAACAACGCCAGAGAAGGTGTCTTTCAAGTAAAGACGAGTTTTGCCAGCTACGAAACGAACGACAGAGACTTTCATCTTCGTCTTGTCACCCAGTTTTCCTTTTGCATCCTCAATCTTCTTATCGAAATCAGCCATCAGCTTGTCGCCTTCAGCTTTCTTATTCAGCGCTTCGGAGTAAAGGGCAAAGTTGATTTTCCATCTGCCTACGAGATCCTCGGAGAAGACGGTTGGAGCAATTGCGGAAAGCTGAGCGTATACTTTCTCTTGCCCTTGGCGTCCTTTCGTTCCCAGAATCAGGTCTGGCTTCAGGCTGGCGATCAGCTCGACGTTTGGTTGATTCTCGTCACCCAATTCAACTGCATCCTTCATTTTTTCTTTAATATGTGGATGCCATGGGTCACCGGGTTTGCCGAGGCCACTCATGACTGCCCCAACTGGCGTAATCCCTAATGCGAGAACAGCCTCTGTGCTTTCACTGGTGAGAGTGACGACACGTTGCGGAGTTCCTTTTATTTTTGTTGACCCCATAAAGTGTTTTACTTCTCTCTCTTCAGACGCTGCCGGTGCTGATGGAGTTGTTGACGCGGCTGGTGTAGAAGAAGACGAGTCGGATGAAGGCGTTGCCTGTCCTCCGCAACCTGTTACGAGCATGACTGCGGAAAGCATAGCCCCGAGCATCAAACGCAGGGAAGTTTTGCGCATGATGGAAAATCCCCCTTTAACTGATAATGATTATCATTTTTCTTCACTACTTTATATGCTCCTATGACAAAGTGTCAATATATTTTTTGGAACTATAGGAAAACTATAGATATTAATGTGCTGATTTTCCAATAGCGATAATAAAAATCAATATCATTGACTAGCCCTATCCGCAAGCTTAGACTGATTAGTGGGAGAAACTTACATACATAGGTAGCGAATAGACAGAATAGGTAGAATGCAACGGAAAGAAGGGAACAGGCGTGAATGTGATTTTGTCCAGCCGACTGCAAAAGACTACTGTACTCATAGCAGGGCTCGTTGTCCTGGCAGTCGTGATGGTGGCTAGTATCCTTTTCGGAATCAATCGGTATTCGCTCACTACTGCAGTAGAGGCATACACTCAATTTTCCGGTTCGGAGGAACATTTGATTATTACGACTTCCCGAATGCCGCGTACACTGACAGCGGTAGCAGTGGGGAGCAGCCTCGCGGTAGCAGGTGTTTTGTTGCAGGCGTTGACTCGTAACCCATTGGCTTCACCGTCTCTTATCGGCGTGAACGCTGGAGCTGCAGCAGCTATTGTGACGACGATTGTTGTTTTTGGCTCGCAATTCCCAGTGTCGCAAATGATGTGGGCAGGTTTTATCGGAGCGGGTGTGACTGCTCTGCTTGTATACGGATTGGCCTCCGCTGGGCGGGGAGGCATGACTCCGATTAAGCTGACACTTTCGGGTGCAGCGGTTGCTGCTTTTGCTTCGTCTGTGACTTCGTTGTTTATGCTGCTGCAAGAAAAGACGATGACAGAGGCCTTTTACTGGTTAGTTGGTTCTGTGGAGGGGAGACAGCTCGATCATTTTTTTATGATCATTCCTTATTTGCTAGTAGGCTGGTTAGGCGCTATGGTACTGACTGGCTCGTTAAACTTGATGGTACTTGGTGATGATGTAGCGACTGGCCTGGGCCAGAAGATTATCTTGGTAAAAGCTACCGCGTTATTGCTCGTGGTGCTCTTGGCAGGTGGGAGTGTCGCGCTCGCCGGACCAATTGCATTCGTGGGCATCATCATCCCGCATCTATGTCGTTTTTTAGTCGGGCTTGATCACCGATGGTTGATTCCCTATTCGATTGTTTTCGGCGGAGCTTTTCTGGTTTGCGCTGACTTGCTTTCTCGCCTTGTATTGATGCCCATGCGTCTGGAAGTACCAGTAGGCGTAGCAACTGCTATGATCGGAGTGGCTTTTATCATCCCGCTGGTCAGGGGGAGGGCGTATGCATAGACATGTAGTCATTCGGTCCAAAAAGCCAGCGCTTTCGTTTCATGTAGATAAGCGGGCTTTGGGAATTAATTTCATATTATTTTTGCTGTTATCTGTTGTGATTGTATTGAGTATTGGCTTAGGAAGCTTGCATATTCCTGTGTGGGAGGTCGTCAAAGCTTTTGTGGGAGCGGGCAGTGAACAGAATGAATTGATCGTGCTTGATTGGCGATTGCCTCGCGTTGTCGTTTCAGTCATGGTGGGAGCTTCCCTGGCGGTATCGGGGGCTATTTTGCAGTCCTTGGTACGAAATCCGTTAGCTTCGCCTGATTTGATCGGGACTACAGCGGGAGCAACGGCAGCAGCGGTAGCATTTATCACATTCGCAAAAGATGTAAGTGTACAATGGATGCCATTGGTGGCCTTGATCGGTGGATTGTTAACCGCGACGCTTACGTATCTCACTGCGTGGAAAGAGGGAGTCTCCCCTTTTCGCCTCGCGCTTGTCGGTGTATGTATCTCGGCAGGCATGGGGGCATTAACGATCTTTTTCCTGGTGATCACCCAAACCCACAAAGCCTCAAATGCACTCGGGTGGATGACTGGAACCGTGTACGGTATGTCGTGGGTAAATGTCATGACGTTGCTTCCGTGGACCGTTTTGTTTCTTGGCGCTACGATTTTCCAAATCCGTTATTTGAATGCCCAGGAGCTCGGTGATGATATCGCTAAAGGCATTGGCGTAGCGATTGATAAGAAGCGATTGCTCTTGATTGCGATCAGTGTGGCGTTGGCAGGTGCTGCGGTCGGTGTAGCAGGAGGAATTAGTTTTATCGGGTTGATGGCCCCACATATTGCGCGTAGGTTAGTAGGTTCTGCGTACGGTTACTTGCTGCCGGCTTCCGCTGTTTTGGGCGGGATGCTTGTCGTCTTGGCTGATTTGATTGGGAGAACGGTGTTTTTACCGCATGATTTGCCAGCTGGGATTTTTACCGCAGCGATTGGAGCGCCGTTCTTTGTTTATCTTTTGTATAAAACAAGGAATTATCAGTAGGAATTGGAAGTGTGTTTATCGATAGTTGAGTGAGGATCCCTGAAGGAGAATAGTGCTTCAGGGTTTTTTGTGTTGGCTATCTGTAAATTTATTACAAAATATTACACGATTCGAATTTACAAAACACTTTAAATATGGTAAAGATTAGTATAGATTACAATTATCATAACCTATGGAATTAATCGTTATGGGCTACTTTGTGCATGAGAACCCCTACTATACGGAGAGTATTAAAGATCGATAATAACAGTCATCGTTCGATAAATGTAGACCTCATTCTAGCGTATTCATCAAATTATTACAAAAAATTACATAACATATATTTACAATCCGTATATAAAATGGTAAAAATTAATAGTACTTACTATCACAGCTTTTGGAGGGATTTATTCGTGAAAAAAGTCGTAGCAAGCCTATTAAGCCTGTCACTCGTATTATCTGCTTCCGTATCTGCACTGGCAGCGGAACCTGCAAAAAGTTTGAAAGCACCTCAAAAAGCTGCGTCGGCAAACGATCCTTATGAGCCAAATGATGATCCTGCATTTGCTCCTTATATTAATTCGAATACCTCATATACTGCAGCGATTGATCACAATAGAGATGCTGACTTTTTTAATTTTTATGCGAAACCTGGGGATTTTACATTGGCATTTAGTAGATTATCTGCAAGCAAGCACACGTTTAACATCTTTGTGAGAAAGCAAGGAGAGACAAAAGGAGAGACAATAAAAAGCCAATTTGGTATTAAGGGCAATACAACTTTATCAGTAAATATCCCAGAAGAAGGAAGATACTACATCTATATTGTATCTTCAGATGCAGCATTTGATACGACCCCAATCAACCCTATGCCTTACACATTCAAAGCTTTTTTTAATCAATAAAGACTTGCAAAAACTAACAATTCCGTACCTAGTTATTAGGAGGCAACATATATGAAAAAAGCCGTAATTAGCTTGTTGACCCTCGCAGTAGCTCTATCCGCATCTGCTTCCGCATTTGCAGCAGAACCAACTAAAAATATGAAGTCTTCCCAAAAAGCTGCTGCTTCGGTGACCGATCCATATGAACCAAATGATAGTGTTGAATTCGCTCCATATATAAATTCGAATGTTTCATACACAGCTGCGATTAATCACCATAAAGATGTCGATTTCTACAATTTTTATGCAAAACCAGGAAGCTTTAATTTTGCTTTTAGTAGACTATCAGCAAGTTCTGAACCGATTGTTATTTGGGTGAAGAAACAATCAGGGGGGCAAGTAGAAAGAGTTCGTATTACTGGCAATACATCTTTTTCAGTAAACATTCCTGAAGAAGGACAGTATCACATTCAGATTATGGCGCCTGATGCATTATTGGATAATAGACCAATCACCCCAATCCCTTATTCTTTCAAAGCGGTTTTTAACCAATAAATGTAGCTTAAGAAAAACAGTCCTTATTCGGGCTGTTTTTTTGTTCCCAAGAGGGTTCAACATAAAAAAGCGACCTCCTGAAATTCAAGAGATCGCTTTTGGTTTGAAAGTATGGTACGCCTGAAGGGAATCGAACCCCCGCACATGGTTCCGGAGACCATTGCTCTATCCACTGAGCTACAGGCGTATATTGTGACGACAACTTTTATTATAAAACATCGAGAATCTCAATGCAAACGAAAAAAAGTAGTTCAGCAGAAAAAACTAGCGATAAAATAAGCGAAAGTGAAAAAGTCCAATGGTGAAGATCTTTCGACATTTTTTGTGCTCTGTTTCATCAATTTGGCAGGAAAATTGCATGAGAGAACGAATATAATGAAAATAAAGAGTCATCGAGCAGCATGAGCAAGTGCGAAGGAGGCGAGCTTCATGAACATGGGATTGGGGTTATTTCAAGAACAAACACTGAAATTAGTGATGACGCCGGAATTACGCCAAGCGATTACCATATTGCAGTATTCAGCCATTGATCTCATCTCCTATTTGCAGGATCAGGCCAATGAAAATCCTGTTTTCGACCTTGAAGTGGCTGGAGAAGTCGCTTCTGCAAAAGCAGAGAAGCCAGCTCCTGAGATTGACTGGAAAGAAATTGTGGGCAATCGCGCGACAGGTGAGTACGGTTCGTCGAAAAATGAAAGCACTTACAATCCGCTGGATTACGTCCAGCAAGGTGCGGAGACGCTGTACGAACATCTGGAGCGTCAACTCGGCTATGTAAAAGGATTCTCGTCGCTGCAAAAACAGATTGCTCTCTTTTTGATCGGGAATTTGGATGAGAAGGGATATTTGGAAATTACACTGGAGGAAGCAAGTGAGCGCCTGGGCGCTGAAATGCTCGAGATTGAGGACGTGTTGTCCGTTTTGCAGCATTTTGATCCAGTAGGCGTAGCTTCACGCAGCCTGGAAGAATGTC
Organism: Brevibacillus brevis NBRC 100599; assembly: GCF_000010165.1. Lineage (NCBI taxonomy): Bacteria > Bacillati > Bacillota > Bacilli > Caryophanales > Paenibacillaceae > Brevibacillus > Brevibacillus brevis. The sequence goes on along the minus strand of NC_012491.1, from coordinate 5,555,361 downwards.
TCTTGCTGCAGCTGGAGCATTTGGCACTCGATGATGAAAAGATCGTGCAGGTCGTTCGTAACCATCTGCAAGATTTAGCGGACAATCGCTATCAGCGAATTGCAGACAAAATCGGATGTACACCCCAAGAGGTACAGACGATTGCAGATTTGATCCGTACGTTGAATCCGCGTCCTGGGGCGGCCTTTTCCTCCGTAGAGACAAGATATGTCATTCCAGATGTGACGGTAGAAAAGGTCGGGAATGATTATGTTGTATTGGTCAACGATGTCGCAGCACCGCGGCTGAAAATCAACAGCTTTTATGAAAAAATGCTGAGCCAGCAAAAAAGTCAGGATGAAGCAAAACAGTTCATTCACGATAAGCTGAATGCTGCCATGTGGCTGGCAAAAAGTCTGGAGCAGCGCCGCCTGACGCTCATGCGTGTAACACAGGCCATCCTCGATATGCAACGGGAGTTTTTTGATCGGGGAATTCATTATTTAAAGCCTATGACGCAAAAGGAAATAGCAGAGCGGGTCGGCCTGCACGAATCGACGATCAGCCGGGCAACCAGCAACAAATACGTCCAGACACCGCGCGGAATCTTTGAGTTGAAGTATTTCTTTACGTCAGCACTCTCTACTTCCAGCGGGGAAGCGACTTCTTCTGAGAGTGTTAAGCGCAGAATCAAAGCACTGATTGAGCAAGAAGATCGGAAAGCTCCTTTATCTGATCAAAAGCTGGGTGAGATGCTGCTTACAGAGGGGATTGAGATCTCCCGCCGAACGGTTGCCAAGTACCGGGAAGAAATGCTGATCCCATCGTCGGCCAAACGAAAGAGGTTTTAATGAGAATGAATGAAAAAACGTTTGAAATTGTCTTGTACGGACGAAATAAGTGTCATTTGTGCGACGAGGTGGAGCTCTACATCCGTTCTCTGGCGGAGGAGTTCCCCCTTCGCATGCGCATGGTTGATATTGAAAGTGATCCGGCTTTGCATGAGGAAATGATGTTTGTCATTCCCGTAGTCGAGATAGATGGAGAGATCGTGTTTCGTTCCATAACGCATGTGGTGACACTAAAAGAGCTGCACGAGGAACTACATAGACGTACCGTTCTATCATAAATGATTGCTATGGTATTGGCTGTTTTTTAGCTTTAGAAAGTACCGATGAACCAACAAAGCTGGTGAGAAGAAAAAGCACAGGGCTCGTAGACCTTGGCATCGCCAACCCAGTCGGAACTTCCAAAAGGGGACCCGCTTGTCGAACACTTCTTCTCTGAGAAACGTCCGCCCGTAGGGTGGCTTTAGCTCGACGGTCCCCTTTTGGAAGTGGAGACGGACAGTGAATCTACCCTGCTGGCGTGTCAGAGTCGAAGAGAACTGTGCTTTTTCTTCTCCTCCACAATGTTGACTCAAACGAAAACGACCTCCTGATGGTTTGTCTTATAGGTAGAGGGGAACTTGCAAGATATGGTTAAATATGATACATTCAAGTTGTAGCAAGTGATCTTTTTTTTGCACCAAGTGGGACAAAAAATGTATATACAGGGACATAAAACGTCCCGATCAACAATTTGTAACCAAGGAAGAAGGTAAAATGCGACGTTTACTGGAACTGCAACAAAAATTGTTGCCTGACTTGATTCAAGTTTTGCGTCAGCGGTACATGTTGCTCCGATCCATCTATCATTTGCAGCCGATTGGCAGAAGAGGTCTTGCTCAAGCCATGGATACCACTGAACGTATTTTGCGGGCAGAAGTGGAACTGCTAAAAGAGACGGGGCTCCTTCATGTAACAGCTGCGGGAATGAGCCTGAGTGAAGAAGGACAACAAGTCTTAGACGACATGGAGCCTCTCGTCGGAGAGCTATTCGGCCTTACTGACTTGGCAGAGCGCCTGCAAAAAAAGTTGGGCATAGCAGAAGTCATTGTGGTGCAGGGCAATGCAGACCAGTCACCTTGGGTAAAGGAAGAGCTGGGACGGGTAGGGGCACGGGTCCTCAAACAAGTCGTGCAAGAAGGCGACATTGTAGCGGTAACAGGTGGTTCATCCATCGCCAGCGTAGCAAGTCATCTGACGCCTTCTGCTTCGTTCAAAAACGTTCAGTTTGTCCCTGCTCGCGGTGGATTGGGAGAACGCGTAGAGCTGCAAGCGAACACGCTCGCTTCCGCCATGGCAGCGAAAACAGGTGCTTCTTATCGGCTTCTTCACGTACCGGATCGCCTCCATCCAGAAGCCTTGCAGACATTGGTCAAAGAGCCACAGGTACAAGACGTGCTGTCACTCTTGGGCGAGACTCGAATTGTTTTGCATGGAATCGGGGATGCCGTCACGATGGCGAGAAGGCGGAATTATTCGGAGGAAGAACTCGCGGAATTAGTGGAGACGGGTGCTGTATCAGAAGCATTCGGCTACTACTTTAATGAAGCGGGAGAAACGGTCCACAGAATGCCGACAATTGGTTTACAGCTAGAGGAAGTGCACAAGGCAGAAACAGTGCTCTCTATTGCGGGGGGCGAAAGCAAGGCAAAAGCGATTCTTTCCTTTGCTAAGCAATCGTGTCAGAATGTACTCATTACGGACGAAGGGGCAGCTTATACGCTGTTGTCCGCACGATTGTAACGGAAGGAAGTCGGTCGCATGTCTATCACATCGGTAACACCCATCTTGGCAATGATCGCTGGTATCATTTTGAGCCTATCGCTCGGTTTTCCGATCGCATGGGGGATTGTTTTTGCGATCTTGGTCACACTGGTTAGTGTAAAAAGATTGGGTTATCCGTGGAAGCAACAGTTCGTGTTTGGCTGGGAAGGTGTCCAAAAGGCAAAGCCCGTCCTTACGATTCTGTTTTTAGTAGGACTCTTGATTCCTCTATTAATGATGGGAGGAACCATTCCCGCCATCATTTACTACGGATTATCGATTGTGAATGTCGAGTATTTGTTCGTTCTCTCTTTTCTGTTGACTGCAGGCGTCAGTTATTTATTGGGTACATCAATCGGTACACTGAGTACGATTGGGCTGTCCTTGATGGGCATAGCACACGCAGCAGGAATATCACCTGCGATCGTAGGAGGCGCGCTCATCTCTGGAGCGATGGTGGGGGAACGTTTCTCACCGATATCCAGCAGTCGATTACTGGTGCTTTCCAATGTCGGTATGACAGAAAAGCAGGAAAGAAGAATGCGGCGTCCTGCTTTGCTTACAGTAGCGATTTGCGCGTTACTTTTCCTGATCCTTGATCTGTTTCGACCTCAAGCGAACTCGACGGATACCATTCAAATGTACCAGGAGCTGTTAGTCAGTCATTTTTCTGTACACTGGCTGCTCATGTTGCCTCTCGTGGTGCTAATTGCCTCTTTTGCACTGAGAATAAAAGCGGTGAAGGCATTGTTTTTCGGTATCGGAGCCAGTGCGATTCTAGTCGGAATCAATGGGAATTTGGATGTGAAGACGTTTTTTACATCGATGCTAGTTGGATTTGAGCTTCATTCAGGAACGCCGCTGGATCAACTGGTCCATGGGGGCGGGATGTTCGCCATCTTCAGTGTTCTGGCGTTAATCATTCTCGCAGGCTTTTTAAACGGCATTTTGAACAGAGCCAATTTATTAACTCCCATCGTAGACAAAATGATGGGCCATACAAAAAATAAGACGGTATTGGTAGCGAAAGCAGCGGCCTTGTCGTTGTTAGTGGTCATCATCAGCTGTAACCAAACCATTCCGATTCTGGTTCTCGGCTCGACTCTTCTCGGGAGGTTCTCCCAATGGGAGGGAGGGCGTGAGCTGTTGGGCAAGACGATGCTGGACTCCACAGTTGTCATGCCTGTGCTGATCCCATGGAACGGTCTATCGATGATGATGGCGCTCACGTTGGGTGTTTCGACGATCCAAACATTGCCCTTTGTGTTTTTTCCAATCTTATTACCGATTGTTACGATATTATCGACCCGCTGGTTTTCGCCAGAGGGCAGGTTTCTCGCGATGAAAAATAAAGCTAGCTAATGAGCAGGAGGTATACATTATGGTAAAAGTAGGTATTAACGGATTTGGTCGTATCGGTCGTAACGTATTTCGTGCAGCACTGAACAATCCGAATGTAGAAATCGTGGCGGTCAATGACCTGACAGATGCGCACACACTGGCGCACCTTTTGAAATATGACACGGTTCATGGTGTTCTGAACGTGAGTGTTGAAGCTTCCGAAAACACGCTCATCGTAGACGGAAAAGAAATCAAGGTATTGGCAGAGCGCGATCCAGCTCAACTGAAGTGGGCAGATTACGGTGTTGAAATCGTAGTGGAATCAACTGGACGCTTCACGAAGCGCGAAGATGCAGCGAAGCACCTGGAAGGTGGCGCGAAAAAAGTCATCATCTCCGCTCCAGCAACAAATGAAGACATTACAGTCGTAATCGGTGTAAACGAAGACAAGTACGATCCAGCGCAACACACTGTGATCTCCAACGCATCCTGCACAACGAACTGCTTGGCGCCATACGCGAAGGTTCTCAATGAAAAATTCGGGATCGTACGCGGTTTGATGACAACCGTTCACTCTTACACCAATGACCAACAAATTCTCGACCTGCCGCACAAAGATTTGCGCCGTGCCCGTGCAGCTGCGGAAAACATCATTCCAACCTCTACAGGAGCGGCAAAAGCGGTAGCACTCGTACTGCCTGAGCTGAAAGGCAAGCTGAATGGTTTCGCTATGCGCGTACCAACTCCAAACGTATCCGTAGTGGACTTGGTCGTTGAGCTGAAGACAGACGCAACTGTTGAAGAAATCAACAACGCGCTGAAAGAAGCGGCAGAAGGCCCTCTCAAAGGCATTCTCGGCTACTCCGAAGAGCCACTCGTTTCCTCTGACTACAATGGAAACCCTGCATCCTCCACAATCGATGCTTTGTCTACAATGGTACTGGAAGGAAACATGGTAAAAGTCGTTTCCTGGTACGATAACGAGTGGGGTTACTCTAATCGTGTCGTAGACTTGTGTCATTATGTTGCACAGCGCGGCTTCTAACACGTAAAATAGAACTGTTGTGGAAAAAAAGGGAGAGCAATCTCCCTTTTCCCATATCTTTTTTCCGAATAAAAAGCCAATGATTTGGGAGGATCGTTCATGAACAAGAAATCTATCCGCGATGTTGAGCTGGCAGGCAAGCGCGTATTCTGCCGTGTCGACTTTAACGTGCCGATGCAGGACGGGGTAATCACCGACGATACACGCATTCGTGCTGCTGTACCAACCATCCGTTTCATGATGGAGGCAGGAGCCAAAGTAATCCTGGCGAGCCATTTTGGTCGTCCTAAAGGCCAAGTGGTGGAAGAGATGCGTCTTACTCCTGTCGCAGCCCATCTGTCCTCGCTCTTGGGCAAGGACGTGCGTAAGCTGGAGGATTGCCAAGGTGCTGACGTAGAAGCGGCAGTAGAACGAATGGAGTCTGGCGACGTCATCCTGTTGGAAAACGTGCGCTTCCATGCGGGAGAAGAAAAGAACGATCCAGAACTGGCAAAAAGCTTTGCGGCCTTGGCTGATCTGTTTGTCAATGATGCATTTGGGACAGCTCACCGGGCACATGCTTCTACAGCGGGAATCGCTGAGTACATACCAGCAGTTGCAGGCTTGCTAATGGAAAAGGAAATTCGCTTCATGGGCGGAGCCTTGTCCAATCCTGAGCGTCCGTTTACAGCGATTGTCGGCGGTGCAAAAGTAAAAGATAAAATTGCTGTCATTGAAAATTTGTTGACCAAAGTCGATCACCTGATTATCGGCGGCGGTATGGCGAATACATTCCTCAAAGCACAAGGTTATGGCATTGGTGCTTCTCTGTGTGAAGACGACAAGCTCGACCTCGCACGTACGTTGATGGAGCAGGCAAAAGAGCGCGGCGTTCAATTGCTGATGCCAGTTGATGTTGTGGTAGCTGACCGTTTTGCGGCAGATGCAGAAAAGCAGGTCGTCGCAATCGATGCAATTCCAGAGGGCTGGATGGCACTCGATATCGGTCCAAAAACAGTGGAACAGTACCACAGCGTCATTGTAGATTCGAAAACGGTTGTATGGAACGGTCCGATGGGCGTATTTGAAATGGATGCTTTTGCAGGCGGCACGATTGGCGTAGCCAAGGCGATGGCAGCATGCAGCGGAACGACGATCATCGGTGGCGGTGATTCCGTAGCCGCTGTGGAAAAAGCAGGCGTAGCCGAGCAGATGACACACATTTCTACAGGCGGCGGAGCGTCCCTGGAATTCATGGAAGGCAAGGAACTGCCAGGCGTAGCTGTGTTGGCAGATAACCAATAAAAGCGAAGAGGGGGAGTTTGCATGCGAACACCAATTATCGCGGGGAACTGGAAGATGTTCAAGACAATGGCCGAGGCAAGAGCGTTTGCGCAGGAAGCCAAGGCAAGCAATAATACTTCCGGAGTACAAAAAGTCATTTGCGCACCTTTTACAGCGTTGACTGCACTTAAAGAAGAGCTGGCGGGCACGGATATTGCCATCGGCGCGCAAAACATGCATTTTGAAGAGCAAGGTGCTTATACAGGCGAAATCAGCGCGTCCATGCTGAAAGAAATTGGTGTGGAGTACGTGATTCTTGGTCACTCCGAGCGCCGTCAATATTTCAATGAAACAGATGAGACGGTGAACAAAAAGGTTGTAGCCGCATTAGCAGCAGGTCTCGTACCGATTGTGTGCGTAGGCGAGAGCCTGGAGCAGCGGGAAGCGGGCGAGACAGCTAACGTAGTCCGTACGCAGACTGAAGGTGCTTTTGCTGGAGTAGATGCTGCACAAGTGGCGGATACCGTTATTGCATACGAGCCGATCTGGGCGATTGGTACAGGCAAGTCTTCCACGGCAGAGGATGCCAATGAAACGATTGCCATTATTCGCAGCGTAATCGGTGAACGCTTCGGACAAGCGACAGCCGAGAAAGTGCGCATTCAATACGGCGGAAGCGTAAAGCCGGAAAACATCGCAAGCTACATGGCACAGCCTGACATTGACGGAGCATTGGTCGGTGGAGCGAGTCTCGTAGCGAACAGCTACTTGCAGCTTGTGGCAGGAGCAACGTCGCGATAGGAGGAGAAAGCAATGGAACAAAGACCAAAACCGGTTGCCCTTTTGATTGTGGATGGTTTTGCTCTGCGGAACGAAACGTATGGAAACGCAGTAGCGCAAGCCAACAAGCCGAATTTTGACCGTTACTGGAACCAATACCCTCACGCGACACTAGAGGCAAGTGGGTTGGCTGTTGGGCTGCCAGAAGGACAGATGGGGAACTCCGAAGTAGGCCATCTCAATATCGGGGCAGGGCGTGTCGTTTATCAGGATTTGACGCGCATTACCAAGTCGATTAAAGAAGGCGCTTTTTATGAGAACGAAACACTGATTGCTGCTTTCCAGCACGCGAAGCAAAACGGCAAGCAGCTCCATCTGTTCGGACTTTTGTCCGATGGTGGTGTACACAGTCATATTGACCACCTGTTTGCGATGCTCGAGTTGGCGAAAAAGCAGGACTTTGCGGATGTGTTCATTCACGGTTTCCTCGATGGCCGCGATGTATCGCCTGACAGTGCAGTGGGTTATATCGAGCAGCTACAAGCCAAAATCGCTGAGCTGGGTGTTGGCCGTATTGCTACCGTACAAGGTCGCTACTATGCGATGGATCGTGACAAACGCTGGGAGCGCGTAGAGAAGGCGTATCGCGCCATGGTGTATGCAGATGCTCCGGCTTATCGTGATCCGGTTCAGGCGGTTAAGGAATCCTACGAAAAGTCCATTATGGATGAGTTCGTCATGCCAACCGTGATTCTCGATGAAAACGGAAAACCAGTGACGACCGTTCAAAGCGGCGATTCGATTATTTTTTATAATTTCCGCCCGGATCGTGCGATTCAAATGTCGCAGGCATTTACGAATGAAGATTTCCGTGGATTTGACCGCGGAGATGAGCGCCCGCGCGATCTGCATTTTGTGTGCCTGACGCATTTTTCCGAGACGGTTAACGGGTATGTTGCTTATAAGCCTTCCAATCTGGATAACACATTGGGAGAGGTGCTTTCCCAGCATGGCTTGAAGCAGCTGCGCATTGCCGAGACGGAGAAATATCCGCATGTGACGTTCTTCTTTAGTGGCGGGCGTGAGAAAGAGTTTCCTGGTGAGAAACGCATCCTGATTCCTTCGCCAAAAGTGGCGACGTACGACCTGCAGCCGGAGATGAGTGCACCAGAGCTGACAGACGCTGTTGTTGCTGAGATCGAGGCAGACAATTTTGACGCGATCATCCTGAACTTTGCCAACTGTGACATGGTTGGTCATTCCGGTATGATGGAGCCAACAATCAAAGCAGTCGAGACGGTGGATGCTTGCTTGGGCCGAGTAGTCGATGCCATCGTAGCAAAAGGCGGCGTAGCCGTCATCACAGCTGACCATGGCAACGCGGATCTGATGCTGGATGAAGCGGGACGACCAATTACTTCACACAGTACGTATCCGGTGCCTGTAATTGTGACAAAAGACGGGGCTGCCCTGCGCGAAGACGGTATTTTGGCAGACTTGTCGCCAACGCTTTTGGAGCTTTTGGGAGTAGCGCAACCCGTTGAAATGACAGGTAAATCGTTACTTGCAAAATAGGCTTCGCTGGGACACACTGTAAGGGTAGCTTGACGTTTAAATCGAAATAGATTGTAAGTGCACTTGAAAAAAGGAGATGGACGAGAAATGGCAATGATTACTGACATTTATGCACGCGAAATTATGGACTCCCGCGGTAATCCAACTGTGGAAGTAGAAGTATATCTCGAAGATGGCTCGATGGGTCGCGCAGATGTTCCATCTGGAGCGTCTACAGGTGCGTATGAAGCGGTTGAGCTTCGCGACGGTGACAAATCCCGTTACTTGGGAAAAGGTGTTCTGAAAGCCGTAGAAAACGTGAATGAAATCATTGCTCCTGAACTGATCGGCATGGATGCTCTGGATCAAGTTGGCATCGATATGGCGATGATTCAGCTCGACGGCACGCCAAACAAAGGCAAGCTGGGCGCAAACGCAATTCTCGGTGTGTCCATGGCAGTAGCACGTGCGGCTGCAGAATCTCTCGGCGTTCCTCTCTACAACTACCTCGGCGGCTTCAACGCGAGAATGCTGCCAGTTCCTATGATGAACATCCTGAACGGTGGTAAGCACGCAGACAACACCGTAGACATTCAGGAATTCATGGTTATGCCAGTAGGTGCTACTTCCTTCAAGGAAGCGCTGCGCACAGGTGCGGAAATTTTCCACTCCCTGAAAAAAGTATTGGGTGAAAAAGGCTTGAGCACAGCAGTAGGGGATGAGGGCGGTTTTGCTCCAAACCTGAAATCCAACGAAGAAGCGATCACAACCATTTTGGATGCGATCAAGGCAGCAGGCTATGAGCCAGGCAAAGACGTGTTCCTTGCGTTGGACGTAGCAGCTACAGAAATGTTTAAAGACGGCAAATACCACTTCGAAGGCGAAGGCGTTGTGAAAACAACAGAAGAAATGATCGCGTTCTACGAAGATCTGGTAAACAAATACCCAATTATCTCCATCGAAGACGGTCTGTCTGAAGATGACTGGGATGGCTGGAAAGCGCTGACTGACAAGTTGGGTAGTAAAGTTCAGCTGGTAGGTGACGACTTGTTCGTAACCAACACCGAGCGTCTGGCTCGCGGAATCGAGACCTCTACAGGTAACTCCATTCTGGTAAAAGTAAACCAAATCGGTACGCTGACAGAAACCTTCGAAGCTATCGAAATGGCGAAGCTGGCTGGTTATACTGCGGTGATTTCCCACCGTTCCGGTGAAACCGAAGACTCCACAATCTCTGATATCGCAGTGGCTACAAATGCTGGTCAAATCAAGACTGGTGCGCCTTCCCGCACAGACCGCGTAGCGAAGTACAACCAATTGCTGCGTATTGAAGACGAACTGGCTGATACAGCTCGCTTTGGTGGTCGTTCTGCATTCTACAACTTGAAGAAATAAGCTTGCATGCGGCAGTCCAGGACGCAAAAAAGTCCGGGACTGCCGCTGTTTTTTGGATGAAAGACATATGCCACTAGAAGCCTCGATTCGTTGCATGTTCAAGCTTTTGCCTACGAAAAAAGACTGCCCATACCACGCGATGGACAGTCTTTTTGCTGTTTGAGGATTATGACATGGCGAATGCTTTTCGTTCGGTCTGAACAGTGCCCAGACGGCTTTTACTGTACGGGATGCACATAGGAGTTCCGTACAGGGGGTCTTGCGTAATTTGGCAATCCATATCGAAAACGGTACGGACAAGGTCGGTCGTCAGCACTTCGTTGGGAGCCCCTTCTGCCACGACGGTCTGATTATGAACGGCAACGATATGATGGGCATAGCGGCAAGCGAGATTTAGATCGTGGAGAACCATGACGATGGTGCGCTGCTCCGTTTGATTCAGTTCAAACAACAGGTCCAAAATCTCAATCTGATGCGACATATCCAAATAAGTCGTAGGCTCATCCAGCAAAATGGTTTCGGTTCCTTGAGCGAGCGTCATCGCAATCCAGGCGCGCTGACGTTGGCCGCCAGAGAGACTGTCGACGGCGCGGTTAGCCATATCTGTGAGTTGAGTAGCTGCCAATGCTTTGTTGACCATCTGCTCATCTTCTTCCGACCATTGCTGTAGCCAGTTTTGATAGGGATAACGTCCTTGTTTGACCAATTGCAGGATCGTCAATCCTTCTGGTGCAGATGGGCCTTGAGGAAGGATGGCAAGACGTTTGGCTACCTCTTTGGTAGAGCGTTTCGCGATCGATTCTCCTTCAAGCAGGATGGCGCCTTCCGTTGGTTTGAGTAAACGTGCCAGAGAGCGCAGTAATGTCGATTTGCCACTGCCGTTACTGCCGATGAAAACGGTGATTTTTCCACGCGGGATGTTTAAATCTAAAGCTTCAATGATGTTGCGTTCTCCGTAGGATAACGTAAGTCGTTGGGTTTCCAAAGCTTGCATATGGGTTGGACTCCTTTCAACGTATAGGAAGTTAAAAAATATATTCGGGAGCGCATAAAGCACGATGTGGCTGCGGTGGGGAGAAGAATATTTCCAGTCTAGGCTCAGTGCTCCGTCCCGCTGAGGGTTTGGACTGTCCGCTCCGAAGGGATTCGCGGGGAAACGCAAAAGTGGTAGCCGCTACGTCGTATGGGCACGGTTGCGTTTCTTTTGCCCGCGAATCCCTTCTCCGCTCGGTCGGACTCCACAAGTCGCTACGTCTGGAAATATTCTTCTCTGGCGTTACTGAGCACATTCTTCAATCTTTTAAAGGCTTTTTAAAATTCGTTTAGCACGAAAGCTCGTAGAGGAAACAGGAGAAAACAGCGAAGATCTTTGGTACACCAACCGAGACGGAATGCAAAAAGTGAAACACGCTCTTAAGCGTCCACCTCTGAAAAACATCCTGAAAGAACTACTTTGGACGCGGTTTCGCTTTTTGCATGGAGTCGGGCAGTGAATCCCACAGCGGGTGGGACAAGAATCTGAGCGTTTTCTCCTGTTTCCTCCCCACCACCACAGCGGGACAAAGTTCTAGCGATTTCGGTTTTTATACAGCAAGTAGATGAAAAACGGAGCGCCGATGGCAGAGGTGAATACTCCTACGGGCACTTCGATTGGTGAAAAAGCCATGCGGGCAATCAAATCCGCAAGCAATACGATAATGGCACCCAAAAAAGCCGAGAGTGTCATGGCACCGCCAAAGGACGGACCAATCAGTTGCTTGGCAATGTGTGGGGCCAGCAAAGCCACAAAGCTGATATCGCCTCCAACAGAGACGGCTGTTCCCGTCAAAGCCGCGCAAATCATGAGGAGGAGGAAGCGATCCAATTGTAAGGAACTGCCGAGACTCGTCGCCAGATCATCGCCAAGCTGTTGAATGTTCACGCGCCTTGCAAGCAAGCACGCTACGAGAATCAGTCCGACTACCCACGGCAAAATCATGACTACGTCATTCCAGTCAACGCCGTAGATGCTTCCAGTCAGCCAGAGCAATGCCTTATTTTGCAGCAAAAACGGACTGAACATGATCAGCATGGTGACAATGGCACCCGCAGCGATTTTGATTCCAACGCCGATCATGACGAGACGAAGCGGCGTGACGCCTTTTTTCCAAGAGAGGGCGTATAGCAGGAATGTCGTCAATGTTGCTCCCAAAAAAGCGATGGGAGGAAGCCACTTGATGCTCACTGTTTCAAATAGCATCAAGAAGCCGACTGCAAAAACAGATGCTCCACCCGATACCCCAAGAATATCCGGGGAAGCCAATGGGTTGCGGACGAGACCCTGCATGATGGCACCAGCGACTGCGAGTGCGGCACCTACCAGAATGGCAATGACGATGCGCGGCAGGCGAAACTGCTCTACAATCAAAGCATTTTCTTCTGAACCGATTCCCAACAAAACCTTTACCACATCGAGCGGAGCAATTTTCATTTCACCCATTCCGAGACTGACAACCGCTACGGTGATGACGATCAGCAAGGCGAGTAGCGAAAACCAGAGCGTCTTTTTATGTAGCTGAAACGATGAAAAGCGCTTGCCGATGCGAAGAGACAGATAGTCTTTCATTATTTATCCAGCCCCTTGCGTGCGACATAGATGAAGAACGGAATCCCGATCAGGGCTGTCATTACTCCAATAGGAACTTCAGCAGGCATTGCAATATAACGAGCGCCGATGTCTGCTAACAGCAGCAGGATGGAACCAAGCAGGCCGCTGTACAAAAGTACCCAGCGAGTATCAATTCCGACGAGATAGCGGGCCAGATGCGGCGTGACCAAACCGACAAAACCAATAGGTCCAGCAACAGCAACTGCGCAACCGGATAAGAGAACGATGACGATTCCGACACTGAATTTGACCAATAATGTGCGCTGTCCGAGACCTTTTGCTACGTCATCACCCATCAATAATGTTTGAATCGGGCGTGCGAGGACAAATGCAGCGATCCAGGCGATGATCATATAAGGAAAGACAGTGGCTAAGTACTCCAGCTTTCTGCCTCCGACTGACCCTGCCAGCCAGAAAAGCACCTCGTCTGTGGCCTTTTCATTCAGGACCATCATGCCGTGTCGGATCGAGGAAGCCAAAGCGGTGATAGCTGCACCCGCCAGAACCAGCTTCACAGGCGAAAGTCCATCTCTGCCGAATGAACCGAGCAAGTAAACGATCAAACCTGCTACAGCGGCTCCTAAAAAGGAAATCCACGTAAACTGGGTCAAGGAGCTGATCCCGACAAATGTAACGGCGAACACAACAAAAAGAGAAGCACCTGCATTAAGACCGAACAGTTCAACGTCTGCAACAGGGTTTCTCGTCAAGGATTGGAGCAGAGTTCCGGCCAAGCCGAGGCAGAAACCGACCGTTAGCGCATTGAGCACACGCGGTACTCGCACTTCTTTAATGACGATGTGTTCATTAGAGCCGTTGAAATTCGTGTAGGCATCAATCGCAGTTTGCCAACTTGTGTCAACGACGCCAAAGATGAGGCTGGCATAACTGAGGTATGTCATGAAGAGAAGGGCGAATACCAGTCCCAGAATTTTACGAAAGTTGCTAGCTAAAAAAGTATTCATGATGGCTACATCCTTATATCTTAGATGGTTTCATAGTTAAGTGTAGAGCTACATAAAGGAAGTGTCAATGACGTTGATAGTCATTATCAATTTGTGATTGACTTTTGACAGGCAGGGGGGTAGGATAGACTCTGTCATTGATATGAATTCTCATTATAGAAAAGGGAAAGGGGTCCTTTCATCATGTTTTCTCGTACATATCGGACCGCAGGCGGTAAAGCTTTCTTTGCTGTCTTAATGGCGACCTTGTTGGTTGTTACCGGTTGCGGTACTCCGCAAGCAACTGAACAAAAGCCTGCTGATCAAGCCAAAGGCAATTCGGAGGGTTCCGGCCAAAGCTATACAGTAAAACATGCGATGGGCGAAACGACCATCAAAGGTACACCAGAACGTATTGTCATGTTGACCAACCAAGGTACTGAAACTCTGATGGCTCTCGGTGTGAAACCAGTAGGGGCTGTAGGTGCAGCTAATGATCCAACGCAATTCTACGATTTCACCAAGTCCTTCCTTGAGGGTACAAAATCAGTTGGTACAGAAGGACAACCTAATCTGGAAGCAATCGCGGCACTGAAACCTGATCTGATTCTGGGTATGAAATTCCGTCATGAAAAAATTTATCAACAATTGACTGCAATTGCTCCAACCGTATTCGTGGAAGAGCCACGCGGCGACTGGAAAGAAAACTTCTCTCTGTTCGCGGAAGCAGTAAACAAAAAGGCTGAGGGTGAAAAAATCCTCGCTGATTGGAACAAGCGCGTAGAAGAGTTTAAAGCAAAAGCGGGCGACAAGCTGAATACAAAAGTATCCGTTGTACGCTTCATGCCTGGTAAAGTTCGCATCTACTACAAAAAAACCTTCACTGGCGCGATTTTCAAAGACCTTGGCCTGGCACGTCCAGCTGCCCAAGACAAAGATGATTTCGCAGCAGAAGTAACCAAAGAGCGCATTCCAGAAATGGACGGCGACATCATGTTCTACTTCACGTACGAAACAGGAAAAGGCGAGGCTTCCAAGCTGGAGCAGGAGTGGACAAACGATTCCCTCTGGAAAAACCTGAATGTCGTGAAAGCAGGCAAAGCATTCAAAGTGGATGACACTATCTGGAATACCTCCGGTGGCGTAATCGCAGCGAATAAAGTACTGGATGAGCTGGAAGGCTACATCATCGGTAAATAATGAGAAAAGACGGGACTGATGCTCCCGTCTTTTTTTGTGGTTACCCCGCCATGTTGTTAAAAGTTCCACGTGGGTAGTAAATGTTTACGTGATCGATGTAGATTGTGTTTGGATCATCGGTCATGATGCCTGAGAAAATGAATTTCAATTCGTAATCAGGAGTTACCTTGTAGGTGTAGATGGTTTGGCCGCCGGTTGTGACTTTGCTTGTTGGCTCCCCAAGTGTTTTACGCACCTCGGCAAGTGTGATTGCTTGTAGGCGTGGATCATAGGAACGAATATCAACGATCTGCATTCCTTTGTTAAAAGCAAAGACTAGATTGAGATCCCGGTACGTATTGTACGTGATGCCATTGACGAAAGAGACGACATCCGGTTTGCCCAGCTCTTTTTCCGCGTCATCGAATACATCCTTTTCTAAACGATACTGACTGCCAAAGACTTGGCCTTTCCCGGCGAGATCACGCACGCTTTGCAACAAATCGGCATTGTTCCCATAAAGCATGAGATTTTTGTTTCCTTGCGGGTAATACAGCTGGTATTCAACAAGAATCAGGTCTTCCTTGTTCGTGCTTTTTGTTCCTTGGAAGATTAGCTTGACCTGATATTTGCTCGTCACATCATAGGTATAAATCGTACGATCGCCAAACTCGCTGATACGGCTCGGTTTTCCCCAGATCTTTTCGACAGCAGACAGGCTGATTTGCTGCAAGCGAGAATCTGTCCTGTGCATGTCTACGAGCTGCATGCCTTTGTTGTAGCCAAACACGACTTCTTTTTTCGGGTAGGCGGAGTAGATCAGACCATTTGCTGTGTAGGTTTTCTCAGGCTTTCCCCAGCCCTTTTCTATATCATCTATCGTTTTTTCCAGAACGAATGGAAGGGAGATGACTCTGCCTTCTTGAGCATTTGAGCGAATTTGTGACAAGAGCTCCTCTGACTGCGGAATAGGCTGTGTTGTTACGCTGTTGTTTTGAGCTGGTCCCGGAGAAGCGGTAGGAGAGCTTGGAGCAATAGGCGCAACGGTGTCTGGCATTGTACTCTGCGGTTGATTCGTAAGGAGTGAGGCTCCCAGCCAGACAGTCACAGCAAGTACCGAGCAGAGGGCCAATCCCTTGCCAAGCGCAGAAAAACCACGAAAAGAAGCAGTCCCCCCAGATTTGCTCACATTTGTTTGGCGAATAGCAGACACGATCTCGTGCTTTTGTTCTCCGTTCATTTTCATATCAGGCATCCCCTTCAATTTAGCTAGTAAGTCATGGTCTGAATTAGATTGCATCGCCAATCATCTCCTTTTTCTCACGCTCAAGTATTTCTCTGACGGCTTTCATGGCACGGTGCAATGTCACGTTGACTTTGTTTTCGGACCACCCCAGTATTTCAGCGGTCTCCTTGGAGGACAGTCCTTTGACTCCACGCAAAATGAGTACCTCCCGAAAAGCGGGTTTTACGTCACGGATTGCATGGTAAAGTGCCTGCTGCTCCTCATGTACGTTCAGAATTTCTTCCGGTGTTTTTTCTTCCGTCTCTACATTCGCCAGCCATTTATCTGGCAGCCAGTTACGTAGACGTTGCTTTCGTTTATGATCGATGGCGGTATTCCTCGCGATCGTCAATAGCCAAGTTTTCGGTTGCGATCTGCCTTCGAATGCGTCCAGAGACCGAAGCGCTTTTAAAAAGACATCCTGAACGAGGTCCTCTACATCGCGGGTTCCTGTGTAGTAAATAAGAAATTTGTAAATATCATCGCCATAGCGAAGGAACCATTGCTCCATTAAACCGTTTTTGTCCATAGCTGAACCACCTTTTGTTCGTTCTACTTGTAATTTGACGACTCAGGGTGCATTTCATTACAAAAACAAAAAAAACTGCCGGAAACAAAGGTCCGACAGTGTGTGCATTTAAGAGTGGAGCATGGAGTCCCGCGTAAACCAGAGCTGATAGCTGAGCATGCTGATCAGAACTGCCGAAATGGCAGCTGAGGAGCTGAAACTGAGCATAATGAGGATTTGGTAGCGCACGGCCTCGATGGGACTGGCACCCGCGACAATCATGCCGGTCATCATCCCTGGCAATTGGACGAGTCCGATTGTTTTCATCGTGTCAAAGGTAGGGATCATGCTCGCTTTGACGGCGCGCTTCAACACCACATGCACGGCTTGGCGAGTAGTGGCTCCCAGACACAGCAGTGTTTCAATTTCCCCACGAGAGGCTTCAACTTCTCTGTTCATATGCGTGAGAAAAAGGCTCGTGACGATCATAGAGCTGCCTATAATCATGCCGCTCATCGGAATGAGGTACTGCGGCGTGGGAGAGACAAGCCCGAGTATAACCAACAGTCCCATTGTGATGATTTGTGTTATCGCAAGTGAAAGGGAGATCCGCCAAAAGATCCCCGTTAATTGCTTCGCTCTGCTGGCAGCGTTCCACGAAGCGACTAAGATCATCATGAGAATGATCAATAATATAAACCAGACACTGTCGGCAGCAAAGACAAAATGTAGGACGTAGCCGATCGCAAGCAATTGAACGGTAGAGCGGATGGTGCCAATCAAAATGTCTTTTTCCAAACCGAGCTTCTGCCAAACAGAGAGCAGGAGGGCAATGAAAACAAAGGCATAGGCAAAGAGTAGCCACATGTATGAACCCGTAAACGTATGTGTCATCGCTGCACCTCACTCAGGGCAGCATGGACATTTCCATCCTGTAAAAATTCACGAGCTTCCACGGATTGGGGCGAGTGGAAAAACGCTTCACATTCCGTGTCCTCTGCGAGCTGGTGGTTGGCCATAAACCAAATGCGCTTGCAAGCGACTCGAGCTTCTTCTAAATCATGCGTGACCCAAATTAAGGTCGTGCCCGTTTGGTGGTGCAAATCGACGAGGAGCCGCTCAGCTGCCTGCTTGCTTTTCGTATCGAGGGAAGCGGTGACCTCATCTAGCAGCAGGACAGATGGCTGAAGCATCAGGCTGCGAACGAGAGCGAGCCGTTGCTTTTCGCCGCCGGACAGTTGAGTGGCTGGTTTTGACCAATCGATTTCTTCCATATATAACTGCTCCATCAAATCGGAGGCGAGCTTCATATCAAAAGGACGCTGATGCAGGGTACTTACTGTCCGCAGGTTATCTTCCACGCTGCCTGGCAGCATAACAGCCTGCTGTGCCACATAGCTGATTTTCATTCGCCAAGCTCTCGGGTCCCACAGTGACATTTCTTTCTTTTCCAAGAAAACCGTACCGGCGTCAGGTTGCAGAAGACGACCTAAAATACGAAGCAAGGTGCTTTTTCCCTGGCCTGATTTTCCCAGAATTCCAATAATCGTAGGCTCCATAATGCTGGCGTTTACGTCACGGAACAACCATGTACTCGTAGAGGAGTGGATTTGTTTCCCCAAAGCTTCAATCTGGATGGTCATATATAAAAGCCTCCCCATTAACGCGGAAAACACCGAAGAGGACAAGTCTTCGGTGTTTCTTTCTTACAGGCTATCTATGTACTTATTTCTTCTCCGACAGCCACTGTGAAACCGCTTGAATTTCTGGTTGTTTCTTTAGCATTCCAGGGGGCATGCCGCCTTTACCTTCTTTGATGATTTTAGCAATGTCGTCAGCGCTGAGCGTTGCTCCAATTTTTGTCAGGTTTGGACCTGCAATGCCTTCGAGATTTTGACCATGACAGGAAGAGCAATTTTGTTTAAATACAGCAGCAGCGTCAATTTGTGCAGTTGGTGCGCCGCCACCATTTGCTTCTTCGCCATGTTTTGGTGGGAAAATGATTGATCCTACGAGTGCAATGAGAAAAACAAGAAACAAGATACCAAACGAAGTGAAAAAGGCCTTCGCGGAATCAATTACATCGTTTTGATTCATGTCTTTTTTGTTGGACCCAGCCATCTGACAAAGACCTCCCAAAGCGAATTATAAAGTTTCATTGTAATTTTACGGCAAAAGTTTGACAATATCAAGGCGACTACCCAACAAGACAAAGAAAGTACACAATTTGCCATTTTTTCGTAAAAACACGTTGCTCTTAGTCTACCTTATAACGGTCAATATTATTTGAGAGAATTTCTCTTATAATGGAAGGGTTAGCGGGTTGCTGTTACCAGACAAGTGTGATAAAGTTGTTGTATTGGTTTTTTCCGCCTTGGAAATACGTTTTGAGGTGAATGAAAATGGCATTGGCTGCGAAAATTTTACTTGTGATCGCAAGTATTGGCTTAATTATCGTCGTGTTGCTGCAATCGGGAAAAAGTGCCGGCCTTTCCGGAGCGATTGGTGGCGGCGCAGAGCAACTGATGGGCAAACAAAAAGCCCGCGGGATTGACGCACTTTTAGGGAAACTGACCGTTGTATTTGCGGTTGGCTTCATGATTTTTGCGATTTTGCTCGGGTATTTCTTGAAATCAGGAGCGTAATAGACGAATGGCCGGAAGACAGCGAGTGCAACTTGCTGTCTTTTTCTCTATTCCGATTGCGATATGCGGGAACGGTGAATACTACATAATAGGATGGTCATAGAGAAACGCGGGAATGCCACGCGAAAAAGGAGGTTTGTGAATGGAAGATCAAGAAAAAATACTCGCGTTTATGCGAGAGCAAGCATACCACCCGATGACGGTGAGGGAACTGGAAGAAGCATTTGGAATCAAGGATTCTGCTAAGTTCAAGGAGCTTGTGAAAACACTGAATGCACTGGAAGCGAGCGGAGAGGTGATCCGCACCAGGGCGAATCGGTATGGTGTGCCTGAAAAAATGAATCTGGTACGTGGACGTCTGCAAAGTCATCCGAAGGGCTTCGGATTTGTGATCCCGGAGACACCTGACTCGGATGACGTATATGTACATGCGAATGATATGAATGGGGCGCTCCATGGCGATACGGTTTTTGTCCGCGTGGAAAAAGAAGCGGGCGGCAATCGTCTGGAAGGGCAGATCATCCGCATTGTCGAGCGCGGAATCAAGCAGGTCGTTGGGACATTTAAGGACGAGAGGCATTACGCGTTTGTGATCCCCGACGAAAAGCGAATCGGCAAAGATATTTTCATCCCGAAAGACTCCTTCAACGGAGCTGTAGATGGTCACAAGGTAGTCGTGAACATCGTTCGTTACCCAGAGGGCCGAGTGAATCCTGAGGGTGAGGTCGTCGAGATTCTTGGCCATAAGAACGATCCGGGCGTCGATATCCTGTCGATCATCCGCAAGTTCAACCTGCCAGAAGCATTTCCAGAGGACGTGTTAGCAGAGGCAGAGGCAGCACCAGATGAGATTTCCGAGGAGGAAATCAGCGGTCGTCGTGACTTGCGTGAGCGAATGATGGTTACGATCGACGGTGCGGATGCCAAAGACTTGGACGATGCCGTTTCCCTGGAGAGGCTGCCAAACGGAAACCTAAGACTCGGCGTGCATATCGCTGACGTCAGCTACTATGTTCGTGAAAAGTCTCAGCTGGACAATGAGGCGTATCGTCGCGGAACCAGTGTCTACTTAGTTGACCGCGTGATCCCGATGCTGCCACATCGCTTGTCCAACGGCATATGCAGTCTCAATCCGCAGGTAGATCGATTGACAATTTCCTGCGATATGGAGATGGATGCGGGCGGAAACACCGTCAAGTACGACATCTTTTTGAGCGTGATTCGGACAGATGAGCGCATGACGTATGCAGATGTACGCAGTATTTTGGAAGACAAGGACGAAGCCTTAACCGAGAAGTACAGCAGACTCGTCCCGATGTTCGAGGATATGAAAGAGCTGGCCTTGAAGCTGCGTAAAAAACGGATGCAGCGTGGCGCTATTGACTTCGACTTCCGCGAAGCGAAAATTTACGTCGATGAAGAGGGAACCCCTACAGAAATCGGCTTCCGTACGAGATCGATTGCGGAGCAGATCATCGAGGAGTTCATGCTCGCTGCCAACGAAACAGTGGCGGAGCATTTCCACTGGATGAAGCAGCCGTTCATGTATCGGATTCACGAAGACCCGAACGCTGAAAAGCTCATGGCCTTCATGGAGTTCATCACGAATTTTGGCTACTCGATCCGCGGGAAGGGCAATTCTGTTCATCCACGTGCATTGCAACAGTTGCTGGAAGAGGTAAAAGGAACGCCGGAAGAAATTATTATCAGCACCGTCATGCTGCGCTCGATGAAGCAAGCGCGCTACGACGCGGAAAGTCTTGGGCATTACGGCTTGTCTACGGAGTTTTATACCCATTTTACTTCACCGATTCGCCGTTATCCCGACCTAATCGTCCACCGACGCATTCGCGAATGGATCGAGCTGGGGAACCAAATCTCAGAAAAACGTCTAGGGTACTGGGCAGAGCAAATGCCAGTAATCGCGGAGCATGCGTCTCAGCGTGAACGTTTGGCTGTGGATGCCGAGCGTGAAACAGACGATCTGAAAAAAGCGGAGTTCATGCTGGAGCGAGTGGGAGAAGAATTCGAAGGCGTCATCTCCAGCGTCACTTCGTTTGGGATTTTCGTCGAGTTACCTAATACCATTGAAGGCTTGGTGCACGTCAGCTTTTTGACCGACGACTACTATCATTACCATGAAAAAATATTTGCACTGGTTGGTGAGCGTACAGGCAAGCAGTATCGAATCGGGGATGTCGTTGAGGTACGTGTAGCGAATGTCAACGTGGATGAGCGCACCATCGACTTCGAAATCGTCGGGATGCCGAAGGCTGGCTTCCGCGGTAGCCGTGAGCGTACGCCTCGCGTAATTGATGGTCGCGGCGGGGATCGTAAGCCGACACGTGGCAAGCAACAAGATCGTTCACGTACAGGCCGTCCAGATCGTCCAGATCGCCCAGGCAGACCAGATCGACAAAAGGACAAAAAGCATCCAGCGGAAATCCGTCAGAAATACAAGGATCGCCGCAAAGCGGAAGGGAACAAACCACCTAGCCGTGCTGGATCGGGCAAAGCATCGAGCGGTGAAGAAGTGCTGCCAATTGGTGCGGGAGAAGGAGATACCCCAACGAAACGCCAGAAGGGATTCTGGGAGGATCTCGTCAAGTCCAAGAAAAAGACCCGCAAAAATGTAGCCAGTCAGGTGAAACGGAAACGCCGTTAAACAGTTGTTTAAACCCCGAAAAGCACGCGGAGCGATCTGTTTCCCTTTTCGGGGTTGCCTATTTACCGGGTAAATGACTTGCCACAATGGGCAAAATTTGCTAGACTAACTGGTACGAAACGCAGTACGTACAAGTGAGGTGATCTCCATGTCAAAAGATAAGGCCGGAACCAAGACAATCGCCCAAAACCGAAAAGCGCGCCACGATTACCACATCGAGCAAGTATACGAGGCAGGCATTGAGCTGACCGGTACGGAGATCAAGTCCGTGCGTGCGTCACGTGTCCAGCTCAAGGACAGCTTCGCCCGTGTGCAGAATGGCGAATTGCTACTGTACAATGTGCACATCAGTCCGTACGAGCAAGGAAATCGCTTTAACCATGAGCCAGAGCGGACACGCAAGCTGCTGATGCGTCGCTTGGAAATCCTCAAGCTCAATGGTCTGATTCGCGAAAGAGGGTATTCGCTGGTCCCGCTTAGCATTTATTTGAAGGGCGGCTGGGCCAAGGTCGAGCTCGCACTTGTCAAAGGGAAAAAGAACTACGACAAGCGTGAAGACCTCAAGAAAAAAGAGTCTACGCGCGATATCGAGCGTGCTCTGCGCGAACGCCAAAAAGGCTGATTGGATTGCACTGGCAGGCTTGGCAGCAATCAACGTTGAGTTTTGGTTGTCGCCTGTGCTATATTTAATAAGCAACAAAAAGCCAATACACTATTAGTACAATACAGTCTAGGTGTGGATTTAATGGCTCTTCACTTAGACTTTTTCTTACCTACCTGGGGGCGTTCTGGATTCGACGGGGATGGTAGAGCATGAGAAGCGAGCCGGGGGGCTGCGGACCTCGTCAACAACGCGGAACGCCATTAACTGGCAACAAACAACTTTCTCTCGCTGCTTAATAACCAGTGAGGCGCTACCATTCCATCGCCCATGTGGCATGACTAGCGCTCAACTTTAGTGGGATACGCCGGAGGCTTCCGCCTGGAGCCGAAGGAAGAAGATCAATCAGGCTAGGTAACGGGTCAGCGCGTCACTCCGCGAATCCGGTACCGAAATCTAAATGAGTGACTGCGCTCGGAGATGCTCATGTATCGCTGTTTTCGGACGGGGGTTCGAATCCCCCCGCCTCCACCTTACATATCAATTATGCACCCCTTGTGGGTGTTTTTTTATTTTATATATTACAGTTTGTTAGTGTTGAAGAGGTGGTTTTTACAATCCTGAAGAACTTCAAACGGTTAATATAAAACTATGGCTCCTTCCCAAACCGGGTAGGAGCCATAGCTTTATTAGGCGTCATTGGTTAGGCAGCAAGTGGTGAAAGAGCCATCAACATGGGCACTTCTTGCTCAAATTTCATCACTCGGTGAAAGGGTTAATGCCTATTAGAGGCAAGGGCATTTCGATCGACAGCTTGAGGCGGCTGCTCCAGCCAACCATTTTCAATCAAAAGATTTGATCCATCCTCGACATAATTGCCAACTTCGACAAGAAAACGAGCGTATTTCGTTGCTACATCATGCCTTGCGCACATAGATATTGCATTACCATAAGCCCTTATTCTAACTGCATACATATCTAACTTATGAAACAGCATTAATCGATCTGAGAAAGGTGCAGAGGTGGAGGTGGTCACCAACTGATCAAGAATGGGAGGGGATGTTAAACCTTCCTCCTGCAGAATCCCGCTAAAGGTTTCGTAATGCTTGGAAGCTATTTCTTCCCCTCGTCGAAAATACGCCTTTGACTGATTAGATTTCGCAGCCTGACTAAAGCCAACCAATACGGCTTTGCTTGTCGCATTATTTTCAACGTTATCGTAAAGATGCGTGATCTCAAGAGCCTGCAGGGGGCGAACACGACCAAAAAAACCATTATGATAGCTGTGTTTCTCTACAAAATCCACCGCTTCCGGATACGGAATATAGGGTGGTTTGATTAGCAGTCCTTTTTTAAGCAATGCAGTATTTACGATATTAATGAGGTTGACTGTTTGATTGATACATGAAGTAAAAAACTCTCGAGTATCATCTCTTGTAACTAAAGGGATTGCGATCCCATATAGGCTTATTCCTGCCTTAGCAACATATTTCAGGTAATGAAGGTAAAATTCATCTTCAAATAATCTTGGTGCGGTTATATTGACATCTTCATTTGTGAATCCTACGGGAAGCGGGTAGTTTTCTTTTGCAAATATTCCTTTTAGCGATTGTAAAAATTGGTTAGACAATTGTAAAGAGTGTTCGAGTATTTTCTTGACCTCTTGATCCTCAACATGATTTAGCATATAACTCAACACGCAAACCGACATGGTATTTCCAACATATGTAGCCCAAAGCTTTCCTTGCTCGGCGGACGTTAATTTATCATGTTCATTTTTAAATTGTTGAAATGGAGTCGTTTGCTCCTCCACTATGGTTTCCATAAAGAACCCCTCCGTCCAATGAATGTTTCCTTTAAATTTTCGCCAATAATGGACCAAACTATGTTTCCTGTTTATGGATGCCCTGAGTTAGTTTTCTGAAAATAAACTGCAAAATACTTCCTACAAGAATACCCAAAAAGCAACATAACATGGGTAACCATACAGGACCCAATAGTACCCCGAAGATCCAGAAAATAGGGGAATAAATAACGCCTATTGTTGCGAAAAAGGCAGCGAAGGCAAACGGAAAAACGGAGTACGGGGGAATATCAGCTGAAAAAGTATCCCGGTATGCATCATAGATAGCAAACATGTATACACACGGATAAAACATCAACCATTGATAATCTGTCAATCGAATGGCAGTCGGGATGTCACCTTGAAAACTTGCGACGATGATCTGGTTTAAGTGGGATTTCTGATTGATGATGAATTCTAGTGCCAGCATGGTTAATCCCTTTACGTACTTTCCGTTCAATAATTGACCAAACCCTGGTAAGGCAATACTCCACAACATTTTTTCAATTGCTGCGCTTCTAATCAAATTTCCTTCCCTACCTTGCTATTTCAGATACCCTCGTGTGACCTTCTTATGCTTCACCTCCTTGTGTGTTAGGATTCCAGAATGGTTTTATTTTATTTATGAAAAAAGGTGACTCATCGCTTACTGAGAAAGAAAAAAAACAGTGTCAAAGAGAAAACGTAGGGCACTACAAAAGATCAGGGATTCAATTGGAAGGGGAAAAAGGATTCCTAACTTAGGAAGCCCAGGCTGTCGAGAAAGTCGACAGCCTTTTTTGTTTTTCGTCGATCCACAATGCAGGATGTTTTAATGGGATTATTTTTTAAGTGGAAATGTCCATTTCCGTTTTTGAATTTCAGGATTTTTTCAGGATTGGCTCTTTATAATGTGGGGGAAGAAACGGAGAAAGGACGGTAGCAAATGCATGGGGAAGAAGTCGAAATGGCTAAAATGGAAAATTGGAGGAAGCCTCATCGTTTCATTGGCGGCTTTATTTCAGATAGCAAAAACAGACCCAGCGTTCGGGCAGGCGGTACAAGGCGTACAGAAAAACGATAATGCGTTTGGTATCGACGAGGATGCGCAGGGATATTCGCCACAGATACAAGACGAGGCAGAGGCTACGAAGGAGCACAATAACGAAGAACCTAAAAACGAAGAACCTAAAAACGAAGTACCTAAAAACGAAGTACCTAAAAACGAAGTACCTAAAAACCAGAACTCACAGGCATCGGTTGAAACTGTCCTCGCACCAGTGGTTGTGACTACACAGAAGACAGCCCAAACTCACGACGAGGCATCACATTCAGTCGGGACTACTCCGGCGAGGAAATCAGTCACCGTGCAAAAGCAGCTGAGCAAGAATTCCGTACCCAAAGCTGTAAGGAATTCCAAGCCAGCGAAAAGTGAAGGGAAGCAGGTAGTTTCGGCGACAACGGCGACAACTCAAAGCCGGATACAAAAACTTCCAGCATCTGTAGACTTACCAGTAGAACAGCAGCCACCAGCGGATATTCCGATTGCACAACCTGATGAAAGCACTGCCGTAACATCCGTTGAGGGCAATAGCCAAACTGAGGTTCAAACAGAAGAAAGTAATACCACGCAAGAGGAAGCACAACCGAGCGAAAAGAAAAAATCACAATCCAGAAGCCGCCACTCTTAACTGATTCGTAGATAGTGCAGTAGGAAAGGAGATGCAACAAGAAGTGCAAATGCATCACTATCGCTGTCGCGCCATGAATACCGAGATAGAAACCATTTTGCGTAGTTCATCCGAGCAAATGAGTCAAGAGCTGGCGAAAATCGTGGACAGATGGTTCTACCAAGTTGAGCACCGATTTAGCCGGTTTTTGCCGGACAGCGAGTTGTCCTATCTCAATAACCATAGTGGCCGACTCACACTAGTATCGGAGCTAATGGCAGAGGTGCTGACACTAGCAGAGTCTTTTCGCTTACAGACAGGTGGCATCTTTACTCCCTTCGTCTACGATGCGCTTCATGCTGCTGGATACAGCGAATCCTTTGAAAAACTGGATAAGAAGACGACGACCACCACGAAGGAGTTTTCTTTCCATAAAACCGCCATGATGCTTCATCCTCAAATGAAAGCTGTTCAGCTGCAAGCAGGCTCACATCTCGATCTGGGAGGTATCGCAAAAGGGTGGTCGGCTGAGAGGCTTGCTGAAAGGCTGCGTCGTAAGCATGGGATCAAAAGAGGCTTAATCAATGCTGGGGGAGACGTGCAGCTATGGGGAGGTAGCAGTGTTAATGAGCCATGGTATATTGGCATCGCAAACCCGTGGAATCAAGATGAGGAGCTGACGATCGTCTCCAGGAGAGAAGGTGCAGTAGCGACTTCAAGCGTGTGGGGCCGAAGATGGAAGAACGGGCAGCACGAAGAACGGCATCATCTCATTGATCCCCGGACAATGAAGCCTGGGAATAGTGATGTCATCCAGTGTAGCGTTACAGGGGATAGTGTAATTGCATGCGAAATCTGGGCAAAGGTAGTCTGCATAGTGGGACTGGAGTGCGGGATAGCCCTACTCCGAAAACATTGCCCGCGTATGGAAGCGTTGATCGTGTCTGGAACAGGAGACCTCCATCTAGTCAGCTATTCACATCATCAAAAGGAGAGATGGGAGCTCGACCAAATTGATTTTTTTCATGATATAGCGATTTAGACGAAAGGAAAGCGAATGCTATGACCGAATGGGTTTTACACATGCCTACTTGGGAGCTGATCCGATTTTTCGGACTGCTGTCCTATTTCATGCTTTTTTCAGGAGTAAGCTTGGGAATTTGCTATAGCATGCCTGGATGGGCACCAAAAACAAAGGGGAAACTTTACAAACTACATTCAGCAGCCACTGTTTTGGGGATGTTTCTGGGAATTTTTCATGCGATGCTGCTTGTAATTGATACGTTCATGCCTTTTTCCTGGGCGGAATTGCTGTTGCCGTTTTCAGCGGAGCATTCACCGCTCATGAATGGACTGGGTACGATCGCTGCGTTTGGTATGATTGCCATTATTTTGACTACTGATCTGCGGAATAAGCTGAACAAGAAAGTATGGAGAGCGCTCCATCTGTGTTCCTATCCCACTTTTGTGATGGCTCTCATTCATGGGATGGGTGTTGGTTCGGATACGAATGTCGGATGGATATTTATTTCCTATGTTCTCACGTTTGCAATCTTGACGATTCTCTTGATCATCAGAGGCTTTTTAGGAGGGAAACGTAGCCTTGCACATTTTGCTGGTAGAAGATGACCCAAAGCTGGGACCCTTGATTCGATACAAATTAAGTCAGGAGTATCATACGGTGGAATGGGTAGCGGACCCGGAGCTTGTGATGGAGTATGTACAACAGACCTACTATGATCTGTACATTCTGGACTGGATGATGCAGAAAAAAAGCGGGTTGGAGCTGTGTGAGGAGATACGGGCAAGCAACGATCAGACTCCTATCCTGATGCTGACCGCCCGAGATGCAATTGATGATCGAGTGACTGGGCTAAACAGAGGGGCAGATGATTATTTAATCAAGCCGTTTGCCTTTGAAGAGCTGTTCGCTAGAATTCATGCATTGACTAGGCGGATACCGGTTTCCATGCACCAGGAACAGACCTGCGAATATGCGGGGATTACGCTGGATCGGCTGACTCACGAGGTCTATCGAGAGGGTCAATTACTCACTTTGACCAAAAAGGAGTTCCAGCTGTTGGATTTTTTCCTCAGACATACAGAAAAGGTGCTCACTCGCGATCAAATTGTTAATTATGTCTGGGGGCTGGATGCGACGATTACCCCCAATGCTGTGGATGCTGCGATCAAGCTATTACGCAAAAAAGTTGACGAAGGGTTTTCGCACAAGTTGATTCACAACGTCAGGGGTGTCGGCTATCGCCTGTATGTAGCGGGGGAGAACGAAAGTGTTTGAGTATACGAGGAAAAAACTGACGCTCATGTACAGCGGCATGCTTGCGTTGATCCTCCTGGTGGTGTTCTTCGGATCGTATTGGACACTCGCTGCTATTATTCATCGCAATGAGCAGACGCAGTTGGAATCGATCGCGGAAAAAACCATTCACGAATGGAAGGAGTCACAGACGAGAATGCTGCTCCCCAGACCACCTGGAGAAGGAGGCATCCCAGTCAAAGGAAGAATGGACTTTGACTTTTTGCAGCCTAATCAGCTATGCCTGATCGTATCGAAAGGGCAACAGATGCTAAAGCAAAATCCTGCCCATCACAGTTCTCTTTTGTCTGTTTTTCAACAGGCGATCATGCAACATCCACCAGAAGCAGGGGAAACGATGCGCATTCCCTTGACAGTAGATGGGGAGAAGAAAATTTTTATGGTCTATCGTCCTGTTTTCCCAAATGAGGATGTGCAGCTATACCTCGCGGAGGACGTATCCCGAATGGAGCAGCTGCTGCACGAAATGAGATGGGTGTTCTTCCTGATTGGCATCCTTTTGCTTGCACTGGCTGCCCTGATTGGATACTGGTTTTCAGGGCGTGCGATGATACCAATCAATCAGTCCTATAAAAGACAAAAAGACTTTACTACGGATGCTTCGCACGAATTGCGTACACCGCTAAGTGTCATTTTGTCTTCGGCGGAAATTTTGAAGGAAAAGAAAGAATCACTGCCTGCTTTTCACCAGTCCGTACTGCTGAGCATGGTAGATGAGATACACCGGATGCGCAGGCTGATTGATGATCTACTAACATTGGCCCGAAGTGATGTGGAGGCAAATCAAAAGCTTTCTTTTCAGCCTATCGCTCTTCAAAGGCTAATTGGGGAAGTGGCGGATCGGATGCAGATCAAGGCAGGTGCTAAAGAAGTAACGGTAATAAACAGAGCCGAGCTCGATTCCGTCTTTCTGATGGGACACAGTGATTCCATCCGACAGCTGTTCTACATTTTGCTCGACAACGCAGTGAAGTACAGTGAACAGGGGGGCAAGGTAGAAATAGAAGCGCTATTAGAAGGGACGAACAGAGTGGTTTGCTCTGTCCATGACTACGGAAACGGAATCCCTGAAGAAGATTTGCCTTATGTATTCGAGCGGTTCTATCGTGCAGACAAGGCGCGTTCCCGTAACGTCGAAGGGACAGGGCTGGGACTTGCCATTGCCAATCAAATTGTGAAAATGCACAAAGGGCAGATCAGTGTCAAAAGCTCTAAGGAACAAGGAACCCGATTCATTGTTGTACTTCCTGTGATTCAACCAAGAGGTGATATTCGACTATGACACATAGTAAGAAGCGACAATGGATACCAAATAAGAAGGAGCGGATTTTGGTATATATCGCCTTTGCGATTGCCATTGGCATTGTGGCGTGGAAGCTCTGGCAGCTATATCCGTATCCATCGCTCACTTTCCATACGAAAGCGTTCAAATTTATGTTTAAAGATGAAGGTTCTCTGGCCAGATTAGCTCTATTCGTGGTTCTCGCCCATTACGCTATCCTGTTTGTGCTTCAAAAAGGCCTGATTAATCGATGGAACGACGTGAAGAAATGGATGATTGTGGCTTCTCGTTTGGCGCGTAAATGCCATACGCCTTTTGCCTTAGTGGCACTCGCATTCATTTTCATCCATGTCGTGGGTGCATTTCTATATGGAATTGAGCTGAACTTTTCAAACGTGAGCGGTCTTCTGGCTCTTCTCGTATTGCTCCCTGTGCCAATCTCCGGAATACTGCGGTATCGGAAGCTGGACAAGAAGTGGCATTTGCGAACAGGACTCGCTTTTGCCTTTCTTTTTTTGCTGCATGCTTTTTTATAAAGAGGAGAGGGGAAAAGCGAAACTTTACGACTTATTTAGAATGTAACGAAACTCATTTCGCACCGCCTAAGAGCGGTGTTTTTTACGTTCACCCAATTTCTGGATGCCGACTCTTTCTCTTATGCTAAACTAAAAGAATACTCCCAAAACAAAGGAGCACCCTCATGTCTTCCACTCTACGTAACCTACTAACCATGCTCCTCCTCGGAGCCGCAGGTGGCTTAACGATCTTCTTCCTAGACATAGAACCTACCCCAATCGTATGGATTACCTTTTTCATAATCGCTTTCGTCCTTCTCATTGGCAAAGACCTGTACATTTTTAAATTCAGCACCAACATGACTACAGTTGAGCGCTACGTCAAACATTCAAAACAACCCTACTATCGTTTCTTGTACGCCTATCTACACGACAACGAAGCGGAAGCCGAGAAGGAACTAGCAAAAATCAGAATGATAACCAATATATTTGTTTGAACATTAAGTCTACAATATTTGACTAACAGAAATATATGTTTTGTTAGATAAGGTAGACTAAGTTATATAGGTCAAACTAATATTAAATGAGTTTGGAATTTAAAATCAAATATCCCTATATAAGGTAGATTCATGCACGAAAAAGATCAGGTACTGATAATAAGATTAGCTGTGGAGGTATAATTAATTTGAGAGAAACATTAATAAAAAAGGTTAAGACTCTAGGAATATTCTCAGTAATACTTATTCACAATACATGCAGGACTCTTTTAGGAGACGAAGAAGATGAAAACTCGTTATTAGATACTGTAATGAAGGCAGGTGATGGAATACGAATAATATCTGCTTCAATTGGAATAAAGGTAGAATTACGAGATTTTTTAGTTGGGGAATATCAGTTTGATTATAAGAAACCAATTACAACCTTAATTAGTTGTTGCATTTTTAATGACCCGATATCTTCCAAAATTAAAGATATACATGGATCGTTCATCGCTAATGTCTATACGATTACACAACATGTAGTACTTGCGAATATAGTTCTTCAATTTTTATTGAAAATAAGTGATTCACGAGAAGTTTCTGGGAAACGAAAAGATAAAATTAAATTAGAACGAGAAAATGCTGAGGAATTTATAAACCATTTTATTTTGTTGTTTATTGACCTAAAAGAGCAATTTAAAGTGAATTATCCAGACATGTACAATAACCTTGTGAATTTAGAACAGTATGTAGAACAAGATAAGGTTTCTAAGTTGCACTATAAAAATATCTATGGAGTACTGAATGGATTTATGGAAGGAGTTTACGTTGATCTATCTGAAATATATGAGAGACAAAAGAGAGCCCAATCCTTATTAGTAGAATTAAAGAGGTGTAAACCAGGAAAACAGGAATGGATGGATTACGAACGAATTGGGATTCAAATTTTAGAATTTTTATTTTTACCCCGTTTCAAAATTATTATAAAGCAATCAAGAACAGAGAATGGGGATACAAGAAGAGATGCGGTTATTTCTAATAACCAGACAATGGGATTTTGGGGTATGATAAATTCAGAATTCGATAGTAAGCATATCATATGTGAATTTAAGAACTATGCTACTAATGTTAATGGTGATCAGTTGAATCAACTTAGAATGTATCTATTAAAGCCTACTATAGGAAGATTTGGATTATTATTTTTACGAAACAAACCTACTAAAAGACTACTACAGGCAAGAAAAAGAATATATGAAGAGTCTAAAATACTTATACTAATTATTGATGATGAACTGGCAGAAAAAATGATAAATTATCGAGTATACACTGAGTATCCAGAGGAAATTTTAGAAGAATTAAAAAATGACTTTGAGTTATCATATTAGTATTGATTTGCCTAAGTACAATTGATTCCTATATATTGCTGAATTATTAAAAATTCGCTCTATAAGGGAGTCTTACCAGGTTTCTTACTAGTGTGTCACAGATCGAAAATGGAAATTGTTTAAATGATGGCACTCGGATTTGTGCTCATATATCGCTGGTTTTGGACGGGGGATTAATCCCCCGTCTCCACCAAATATATAAAGATGCCTTCTTATGAGGGTAGTTTTTTTCGTTTATGGGGGAAGGCTCGCTATACATTGAGGTGTAGGAAGAGATATTACAAGCTTTTGCTATCTTACAACAGAAAATATAATACGATGACTGTGGAAGCGAAAAACTGGTTAACGACTAGAATATACTACAGATTCACTAAGTAGAAACCCTATAAAATCCGCAAATGACCCTTGCCCTGATTTTTGGATGCATGTTCTTTCTCTTATGCTAGACTAAAAGAATACTTCCAAAAAGAAAAGGAGCACCACCCTCATGTCTTCCACTCTACGAAGCCTACTAACCATGCTCCTCCTCGGAGCCGCAGGTGGCTTAACGATCTTCTTCCTAGACATAGAACCTACCCCAATCGTATGGATCACCTTTTTCATAATCGCTTTCGTCCTTCTCATCGGCAAAGACCTGTACATTTTTAAATTCAGCACCAACATGAATACAGTTGAACGCTACGTCAAACATTCAAAACAACCTTACTATCGTTTTTTGTACGCCTATCTACACGACAACGAAGCGGAAGCCGAGAAGGAACTAGCAAAAATCACATCCGATAAGCTTCGCGCCTACATCACCATAGTGGTAGAACTCCATCGCGGCAACTACGATTTAGTAGAAAAAGCACTCGGAAAGATTGATTCAATCGAGCATCGACATTATTACTTCGCACATTTATCGCTACTAAAAAACAACCAAGATGCCTACAGCCAACACCGATCCGCGATCAAAAGCCGTATCTACCAGTTGTTACTCGATGCTGAAGTGGCCTATCATCAAGGAAACATGGCAGAAGCAGAACATTACGGCCAACGGGCTATTGCCGAATCCAAGGGCGTACAAAAGTATTTGCTGATCAAGACACTTGAAAAAACCAAACGTAGTCTGCATCGAAACTCGTATTTTTAGGTGACTTTCCTAATTCGATTTCTGATTCCTGGAGGGAAAGCCGTATCTGACGAATACCGATCTACAAGAAGGACTGTCCCGATTCAACCGATCGAGATAGTCCTTCTTTGCGCTAACAACCACTTCAACGCTCATGTGACGTAACGAAGCTAGCCTATTTCTTCAATATAACCCACTCCACAATAACAAAATTAAGAATGAGACCAGCCCAAATGTTTACATTCAATACCTCTCCAATAACGGTTTCCATACCATGCGGAAGAGAAAAACCGTGTAAAATAAAGTACAGAAGGAGTAATACTGGCACCAACAGACGCGCACTTACGGCAACTAATGTCATTCCAAAACTGCGAATCATCCATTTTCGGTGTTCCTCATATTGCCTGTTGATGGCGGTACGGTACCCTTTCCAGCAAGTGAATAGCCAAGCCAAGGATAAGATCAGGAAGCTTGTTGCCTTCATGAAATTTTCTGCATAAAAGATACTCGCTAAAGAGAGTAGTCCACTGATAAACACACTGTACACATAAACCCTTCCAAGAAAACGATGTATCCTTGGGTTCTTCAAGCGAATTCGGTCGACAAACTGGAAAAAACCAGTGAGAAGAGCAATGAAAGCAGACACGATATGAGCAACTAATAAAGGATATTGAAGAGAACCGGAAATAATCGTGATGCGACTGTTTGCAGGATCGAATGTTAAATAGGGAGCCATAAATGGAACGATAACCACTAGAGATACAAGAAATAACGCCCACCAAATTTTAGGGAGTTCCATGTCTATTTCCCCCCTAAATGATGAGCATGTTTTACGGTGGTAAGAGATCCCCAGAAGAGAAACAAGGCGATGACCGGGTGAAGCGCAGAGAGGATTCCTAAGTGAGAGGAGTAAATAACGGTAAGGAACTGCGCAACGATCATGAGGTATAATCCGAGACAAATCCACCGAAGATGAACGGGCAGCTTTCCAAGGAAAGTGAGAACCAACATGCCGACTGGAAGCAGTGCAAAATATTGAGCCAAGGTTCTATGCATTCCCCAATGTTCTCCGTTGACGAATAGCCCAAGACCTGCCAGTGATACCTGAACAATAATGAAAGCAAAAAACACCCATGCGAGGAAAAGAAACATGTACCTCACTATTTTCACACGAGGAGGGGGAAGGGGAATCTTCTCATTCATCTCAAGCATGTAAAAACCGCTCCCATCTGAATCATTTGTCTTACCCCCATCCTAAACGCAAGTTCAAAACAAACCCTAAACGATTTCTTAAAAAAGGATAAAATCTGAATGTCATCGTGGGATATGTATACATAAAAAAACAAAGACCAACATAGGAAATATCGCCGGTCTTTGACTCATAGTCAGCTATTAATTGGGCTCTAACACAAAGTAATAGGGTTTGGAAAGAAGATTGTGCAAGTGGTCGCGTACTTCCACGTTAGGCAATCGGTTTAATGCTTCGCTAATTTCTCGTTTCATGTCCGCGTACTGGCTCTCATGCTGCTCTGCTGGGCCCTCTTTTTGTTTCTCCTCGTGAATGACTCTAGCTAAACGATTTGCTATCTGAAACAGCTCTTGATTGGTCTCACCGTAACCAGGTTCATTCGCGTTTGCCAAATAACCGCGCATTTCTGCCAAGCGAGACAGGGTATCACGCCAGTTCCATACGTGAATATTCTTTTCCCTTGTTTGCGAGCATATCTCATCAAACGGATTTCTGGATAACAAATCCTCTAATGTCCCCCATGAATCTGGTCGCATAGATTCTTCGAGTTTTTGCATACAGTACGCATCAGGGGAGAGTAGCTCTACCACTTCACGAAACGCTGGGATCGAGTTTCGTCGATAGCTTTTGATTCCCCACAAGCTATGTACCTGCAATGCCGTAGCAAATGCCTTGCAGTGAGTATCGAGCTCTTCTAATCGTTCCTCATCTAGCTTATGACTAGCAAGAATCCTCGCTTTCACCTCATTATCAGGGATGTTTTCATTCGCTTCACCTAATTGCATGTTTCTTTTGATGTAAGTACGAACCGTGTCTTTTGGTATCGAATGATTCTCTTGAGCAGCAAGAATTCCAAAGCGATAAGAGATAAAATCCTCGAAACCTTTACTGCTTCCGAATCCATCATCGATGGCATGCAAATCTGGTTGGACTTCCATCATTTCAGCGAGCACCTGCTCCTCAAGTCCGTAAATGCAAGCCTCAATATGTGTCCAGTAGCTTCTACATTCGTCTTCGCTCCCTAGTACACGTTGATAGACGTCATGGAAGAAGAGGATATGAGCAATTTCGTGGAAGTAATTTTGAAAAGGAAACTTGATGTGCGTTCCCTCCAAATACGATCCTGCATTTTGATAGATCCGTCCATGCTCGGGTCGGAATAATGTGGGTAGCGTCGAATGTAAATCTAAGTATAATCCAATGCCTTCATTGTAACTATGTGCCCAAACAGCTAAGTAGGTTGGGCTTAACAACAAAGCGATGGAGTGATTGGTAATTTGAACAGGCAAGTTGAAATAGCTGCCGTTTATTTGAGGGTGTAAGCTCAACCAGGTCATCCCAACTGCTAGAGCCTGGTATAAAGGAAATTCACCATCCGCAGATGCTTCTCTACAATAACGTTGAAATTGAAGAATCGTGTTAACAATTTCATGGCTCTTAAAACCATAGCTACTCTCGAATCGCTCAAGTCCCTCAATGAAATCCTCTGGTGATACCGTTAAAAATACATTAATTCCATCCACCCAAAGATCGGAACCGATCTCTGACTCTAGCCATGTGTCTGGATCCTCGGCAAGTTCTCTCAACTGATGGTATCTTTCCAACAAAACCGCTTGGTTCATAATCTGCACCGTCCCGTCATGTTTGCTTACTGCCTGGAAAGCGAGAACCTTATGTAAAAAATTCAAGAGCACACGAGGTGCTCTTGAACGATCGATTACTTTTTACACGCAAGTGTCATAATTGGATGGAAAAGCAATTTCATTTCTTGAACGTTTTGATTGTTAGAAAGTTGTGCTTTCACTACCTTTTTCATGGGCAATCCCCTCCTTCCTAACGTTTTTCATTTATGGAAAACATGTATGCTTTTTGACTCTCTTACAAGCAAACATCAACAACTACGCGCCATTTCAATGCTTTCATTTCTTGCACTTGTTTGTTCTTGTTTACTGCTACTTTTACGACCTTTTTCATGTGTGGACACCTCCTTTCTAGAAGAATGGAATGAATAGGTTTTAATGTAATTATAAGGAAGATTGCTAATTGATTTCAAGTTAAGAAAAATAAATATTTTCTGAAATATTTTTAAAGTCCTTGATGCTTTGGTTTCTAGGGAAGGTACTTCCAGATGCGATATGGGGGTACTTATAGTAAACTGTAACAGGGATGTAAGTTTGAGAGCGGTACTTTGAAGTGTGATGTGTTTGAAAAGAATGTTTATTTGGAGTATAGTATCAGAATGAATAAATGAGGGTTGGGTAAGCAGTCATCTGAACGAACATTTATGATTGAGAGATAGAGAACAATTAGGAGGATTATTGTGTCACAGAAAGCGCCAGTTTCTTTTGTCGTTACGATCGGGTTCATGTTATTTGCTTTGTTTTTTGGAGCGGGTAATTTAATTTTTCCGCCAATGCTTGGGCAATTAGCCGGAACAAATGTATGGATAGCCAATGCAGGTTTTTTGGTTACAGGGGTTGGGTTGCCTTTACTAGCGATCACAGCCTTTGTTTTTTCGGGAGCAGACGACTTGCGCTCCTTGGCCAGTCGCGTGCACCCCGTATTCGGAATGGTATTCACGATTGTTTTGTATCTGGCAATCGGTCCGTTTTTTGCGATACCTAGATCCGGCAATGTATCGTTTGATATTGGGGTAAAGCCTTTTTTATCAGAACAGGCAGGTCCCGCACCCTTGATTCTGTTTACCATCCTGTTTTTTGCCATTGCGTGCTTCTTATCGCTCAATCCTATGAAAATTATCCATGTAGTCGGAAAAATCTTAACTCCGATTAAATTAACATTTATCGGAATTATTGCGATAACGGCTATTATCTATCCAATTGGAGCCCTTCAAGCCCCGCAAGCAGATTACACGTCCCATGTATTTTTCAAGGGCTTTCAAGAAGGGTATTTGACATTGGATGCGCTTGTAGCTTTTGTTTTTGGAATGATCATTGTGAATGCGATTAAAGAAAAAGGTATTACTGCCAAAAAACGAGTTTTGGCTACGTGCGCAAAAGCAACAATGATAGCCGGTTTACTCCTCGCCCTTTTTTATACCGCACTTTCCTTTATGGGTGCCTCTAGTGTAGAAAAGCTGGGCTACTTAGAAAATGGCGCTCAGGTTTTGGCGAAAGTCTCCAATTACTACTTTGGTTCTTACGGTGCCATTTTATTGGGATTAATGATTACAGTGGCGTGTTTGACGACAAGTGTAGGGCTTATTACAGCTTGCTCTACTTTTTTTCATTCGTTGTTTCCAAAGATCTCTTACAAAAAATTTGCGGTTATTTTGTCTGTTTTCAGTACACTCGTTGCTAATATTGGATTAACGCAACTCATTAAGGTCTCCGTTCCGGTCTTAATGACCATGTACCCGATTGCGATCTCGTTACTCTTCTTGACGTTTCTGCACAAAGCATTCAATGGCAGACCAGAAGTGTATCAAGGAAGTTTGTTTTTCACTTTTCTGATTAGTCTGTTTGATGGCTTGAAGGCTGCTGGAGTCGAAAATAGTTTTGTCTATCATTATTTTTCTCAGTACCTTCCACTGTATGACGTTGGTTTGGGCTGGCTGTTGCCTTCTATTATAGGTGGGGTATGCGGATACATGATCAGTGTATTCCGGAAGAATATGTACCACGTTCAAAAACAAAAGGAAGCATGAAAATAACCTTTCATATAGACACATGCCACTTAGAAGATGCTTTCAATAGGGCAAACCCGTCTCTTCACATATAGGAGACGGGTTTTGTTTATGATGAGGGCGTTAAAAAAATTGATTTTTCTAAAGTTTACTGATTGGTATTTACCCATTTTATGGTATTCTGTTTTTTGCGACGGATGTCATATATGTGGGGTGCATAGCGATGATAGGGCACACGACTGGGAAAGAACGGACGATATTTGATCAGACTGGAAATAGGATCAAGACAGAAGATCGAGAGATTCGAATTCTTGCCAAGTATGAGGAACCGCTGGTTGTCGTGTTAGGAAATGTGCTTAGCGATAGCGAATGCGATGAGCTAATTGAACATTCCAGAGAACGATTGCAACGCTCAAAAATAGGCGAAGATCGTTCAGTCAATTCTATTCGAACGAGCAGCGGGGTGTTCTGCGAGCAGACGGAGACAATTACAAGGATCGAGAAGCGAATCTCTCAAATCATGAACATTCCGATTGAGCATGGAGATGGCTTACAAGTTCTACGATATACTCCTGGCCAAGAATATAAACCTCATTATGATTTCTTTGCAGAAACGAGTCGCGCAAGTACGAACAATCGCATTAGTACGCTCGTGATGTATTTGAATGATGTGGAACAAGGCGGAGAAACAGTGTTCCCTTTGCTTCATTTATCTGTTTTTCCCACTAAAGGCATGGCTGTCTACTTTGAATATTTTTATAGAAATCAAGAAGTAAACGAGTTCACTTTGCATGCAGGTGCACAAGTGATCCATGGAGAAAAGTGGGTTGCAACGATGTGGATGAGAAGACAAAGCTTTCGGGTCTCCTAGATGATATATGCGGAAACTACCACCTGACAAAGGTGGCCTTTTTATGTCCCCAAGCCAAGGTCGGCTACTTGAACTTTCTTGTATACTTGAAATGAATATTATCGAGTGTTAGACTATTTTTTATTTATGGCATAATAGCTATATGCCAAATACAAGGGGGCATCCAATGCCTGTCTTACAAAAAAGAGCAAGCCGCCCGAAAAGGATTAGCCTGGTGACACTTTTAACAGGACTAGTCTCTTTATCCGTTATCCTGACTGTCACCATCCTACTTCTCTCATTCTATCAATCCAAAAAACAGGCACTAATTAACACGACGCTGACCTTAAATCACACGAGTGCAATCAAAATGAGTCATACCCTAGACGCCTTGATTAAATCCATGCGCAGTAGCTTACAGTATTCGGCGAGCATCTTTTCCAATCGGAACGAGATGACTGCGGATGATGTATATTCCAAGCTTGAGTTGATCCGTCGTACAAACAACTATTTTAATTCGGTTACCGTGGTAGATGAAACGGGACGTGTTCAAAGTGTGTCTCCCGGATCTATTGGTACAGTAGGAAGCTATGTTAAAACGGAAACGGCGAAAATGGCATTAGCTTTAAAAAAGCCATACATTTCCAAACCTTACGTAACATCAAGTACGAAGCGACTCATTGTATTGATGAGCGAACCCATATTTGATAAAGACGGGATTTACCGGGGGGTTATCGGGGGAACGATTTATCTTCATGAAGATAACATTTTGAATACGATCTTTGGAAGTAATCCAACAGATGAACTAGGTTCCTCTTTTTACATCGTAGGTTCTGATGGTCATTTGTTGTTCCACCGTGATCCAAACCGGATCGGAGAGGATATCAGTGCCAATCCAGCCGTACGCAAGCTGATCCAAGGGAAAAATGGCTATGAACAGATGGTCAACTTGAGGGGACAGACAGTATTAGCTGCGTACGTAAAGGTTCCAGAGAATGACTGGGGTGTCGTTGTCGTGTCCCCTATCAGTGTTGTTCAAGAACAAGTAAATCGTGATATTCAATCCGTTTTGTTGTATATGTTGCCTTCCTTTTTATTATTAATGCTCGTTGTGATCGTGCTTGCGCGCAAAATAGCCAAACCCTTCGTATCTTTGGCCAATCTTGTGAGTAAGGCCGGGAGACAAGAGGTGGAACTCTCTGAGGGTAGCCAGCATTGGAATCGAGAGGCTGAGCTGTTATCTCGTGCTATTCGCTTTGCCTTAACCAATATCAAAAAGAAGACGGAGCAATTGACCCACGATGCTCGAACAGATCCATTGACAGGGCTAACGAACCGAAGAACACTCGAGGAAACCATGCAAAAATGGATGGCGGAGCAAATCCCCTTTTCTATTATGATGATGGACCTTGATCGATTTAAAGCCATTAATGACACATATGGCCATCAGGCTGGAGATGAGGTGTTGAGGCATTTTGCGAAAATCATTTCTTCCTCCCTTCGGCCTGAGGATGTCAGCTGTCGCTTTGGCGGTGAGGAATTTGTTGTCCTCGTTTCTCATACTGGTTTGGAGGAGGCCTATCAGGTAGCCGAACGAATACGTCGTGCCTTGGAAACACGGACAAACCCAATCGGGCAGCGACTAACCGTATCACAAGGCATTGCGCACTATCCTTCTCATGCTGTTTCTCCTGAAGGTCTGCTGCATGTAGCTGACGAGGCCATGTACAAGGCGAAGAGAGCGGGTAGGAACCAAACCATGATTGCGGAAGAGGAATAAAATCTATGTTAGGAGCGAAGAGGCGAGAGATCGCCTCTTTCTTCATTTGAAAAAATTCACGTGTCAGGTGCTAAAATAGTAAATTTGGAGATATATTATCGCGCTCTTTACGTATGTATGTAACAAATGGATAATTAAGGAAATTTGTCGTTCGAAAATGTGAAGCACATGATTCTTGTATCTCACTTTGAAAGAGGGGGATTGGCATGGAGAATGTTGTCACATGGGAACAGTATGAGAGGGCACAACGCTTGCATCCCGCCAATTATTACGATGCAATATTCAATGCTTTTGTCAGGCCAAACTGGATCAGTGGGAATCAGTTCTGGTACATCCGTGAACTACGTCTGGAAAAGGGGACTGGCAGGCAATATGTGATCGTGGATGCTGAACAGAATACGAGTCAGCCAGCATTCGATCACGAACGATTAGCTGTCTGTTTGTCATGTCATGCAGGTAAAACGTATAGCGCAGAAACGTTGCCACTTGGGGAACTTATGTTTACTGAGAGTGGATCGGCATTCCAGTTTGAGATGGACGGTACGGTTTGGAAGTGTGATTTACAGGAATACAGCTGCAAGCCCATCGATCATTTTAAAAAGCCGACGATGGATGAACTGCCGTCTCCAGATGGAAAATGGGTGGCGTTCATATATGATCACAACTTGTATGTTCGATCACTCGAAACCGGAAGGCGTATCAGGCTTACCTATGACGGCAAGGCTTACTATGATTACGGAACCCAACCTGAATGTAGGCTCTCGACCGTAGCGGAGCGATTGAATGGCAGTAAGCTTCCTCCAGTGGTGATATGGTCACCCGATTCCAAGATGCTGCTGACCCATAGGCTTGACCAAAGAAAGGTGCGCGAGATGCATCTGATCCAATCTGTACCAAAAGGGGAAGGGGTCAGACCGGTACTGCACTCGTACCGTTATCCAATAGTTGGCGATGAACACGTACCATTGGCAGAGCTAGTAATCTGTAATCTGGAAACTCGAACCATAGTCCGAATTGAAAGCGAGCCATTACAGGCATGCCCAGTCTCACCCCTCACTCCGGGGATGCAAATGGCCGGATGGTCATCCGACAGTAAACAGATCTATATCACCCGGATGTCCCGTGATGCCCGTTCGGTCGATTTTTCCGTAGCGGATGCTTGCACTGGTGAGGTTTGCACGCTACTGCGGGAACAAAGCGATACGTTTTTGAACCAAGACCTGCATAATCTCGGAGCGTCTAATCCGAATATTCGATTATTGGCCGATGGCTCGTTCATCTGGCATTCAGAGCGTGATGGATGGAGCCACCTCTACCATTGCGATGGCAAAACGGGAGCGATTCGCAATCCGATCACATCGGGCCCCTGGACGGTACGTAGGCTGATGGCAGTGGACGAGCAGCAGGGATGGGTGTACATCACTGGAGGTGGGCTTGAGGAAGGACGCGATCCTTATTATCAACACCTGTACCGCGTTCGTCTGGATGGAACCGGTTTGTCGTTGTTAACACCTGAAGATGCAGAGCATGATATTGTGTTTTCTCCCACTATGAAGTATTTCGTCGATACGTTTTCGCGAGTTGATTTACCGCCAGTAACTGTTCTCCGCTCGGTAGATGGTAGCCTCATTCGAGAATTGGAGTACGCAGATGTGGAAATGCTGCTCGAGATGGGGTACCAATTTCCAGAAAGGATTACCGTCAAAGCACGAGACGGCGTGACCGATCTTTATGGGGTGATGCTGCGTCCATTCCCGTTTGATTCTTCCCGCAAGTATCCGGTTGTCGATTACATTTACGGGGGACCACAGATCATCAACACACCGAAAGCTTTCGCACTCGATCCAGGCCGAAACCATGACCCGCTGGGTGGTGGACAGTCATTAGCGCAGCTGGGCTTTATCGTATTGATCCTGGATGGAATGGGAACACCTTATCGTTCGAAAGCGTTCCATGACGTCTCAGACAGAAAGTTGGAGGAAGCAGGAGGCTTGCTTGACCATATGACAGCGGTAAGGCAATTGGCTGAGCGCTACCCGTATGTGGATATTGACCGGGTAGGCATCTGGGGCTCGTCAGGGGGAGGCTACGCTTCGACAAGGGCCATTCTCTCATTTCCTGACTGTTACAAGGTTGCTGTTTCCGCGTGTGGAAATCATGATCAACGGCTGTATATAGCAGCATGGGCAGAACGCTATCAAGGATTGTATGATCCGGTATTGTACAGAGATCAAGACAATGCTCGTCTGGCAGCGAATCTGAAAGGAAAGCTCTTGCTGGTGAGTGGCGATATGGATGATAATGTGCATCCTTCCCAAACGATTCGGATGGCGGATGCATTGGTTAAAGCGGATAAAGACTTTGACATGCTGATATTGCCCAACCGACATCACGGATTTTCTATGGAGCCGTACTTTATCCGCAGAAAATGGGATTATTTTATACGGCACTTGATGAGAGCCGAACCTCCATGGGGAAATCAAATAGCCAACAAAAAGGCCAGTGATAGAGAACCGATAGAGAAGTAGTGCAAGAGGAAGAAGCCACCTGATGAAGGTGGCTTCTGTGTTCTGTCACTATTTTACCTCGCGAAAACTTGCGCTGACCTTTTGCAGTTCTTGCTTGAGGGATGCAAATCTTTTTTCTTCTGTCCAAGCCATGATTTGATGAAAATGTGTAGGCGTTTCGACTAATGTCACAATATAAGCGACCTTAATGCCGTCTACTTCGCCTTTGGCATTGAATTGGATGGCCACCTGGTTGTCGACTACAGTACGAATCTGTTTATCAATGGATACATTATCTACTCCCTCTTGAAGGTTTGCTTCAATGACTTGGGCATATTCTTGAAGCGTCAATGAACTGTCTACATCCTGTTTCGATTCTGACAGTACCAATAAATACTTTTCGCGACTACGATTGGAGATTCCTATATCAGCTTCATCGTGAAGGGATGAATCCTTGCTCCAATCCGAAGGGGCCGATATTTGAAACTGTTTATCCTTGCTATAGAAAATTTCTTCGGTAGGCGTTCTTGATGCGATATCGATCATTCCAAAAATCATACCAATGATGGATAAAACGGCTACGATGGAAAAGACAATAGCGAGTACGGTGGTTTGCTTTTTGCTGACGTTGTTCAGATCCTTCACTTTCACGACGTATGTATTCGCTGCCAGGTCGCCTAACCGTTGCTTTTTGTCGGAAGCCAACACACTGATACCGGCTGGCAATCCGCCTAGAAGAAATACGTTTGTTTCGAATAGACGAATGAGGGAACGGATAAATGATTTCCATAACCCCGGTGGTCGTCCTTCTGCATTAACAGCAATGATGCGGAAAGTAAATTTTCCGATCGTATATCCGGTAAGTCCTTCTAACAGTACATAATAGGAACATAGGATAATTGCGGCTAAGATGAAAAAATAGAGACTGTAGACGTCTTTGGTGATGGAAACCCCAAACGAGAGAAAGCCGGTTAGAAAACAAGCGAGAAGAATATAATCAAGAACATGGGCTCCCCATCTCGTAAAAAAAATCGTCGCCCTGTCGTACGATTTCGATAAATCTCCCATGTTTTTGGGTGGTTCCTGCTGGGCAAGCGGAGAAAACTCTGTCGGTACCGATGATGATGGTGGTTGTTGCTCCAATTTTGTGCACCTCCTGAAGAAATGTAAACATATTACATTTAACCATTTTGAAAATTGTATTGTCAATTGTAGACGATTAGAATGGGAAAAGATAAGCAAGGCTATCCCATGCAGGGGAGAGGAGAATAGCATATGGAAATCCACCAAATACCCGAGCAATTGCCATTGATCAAACATTCCAAAGACCTTTGGGGCTCTTTTGCATACAGCAAATGTAAGGATGCATACGGTTATGACAAAAATGGGCTGAAAAGATACGCGCTGATCGTTCAGCTTCAATACGATCAGACTGTGACAGAAGCAGACAAGGAGCTCCTGTACTATTTGATGAGCCAAGAGATTGAGATGCATAAGTTCCATCCGTATCAGGGATTACATGAATCGATGGACATCGTGGCTTACCTGTTGGCGAAGTATAAGGATGTTACCCATATCCCTCTGTTTGAGCAGGCAAAATTA
The DNA here is from genome assembly GCF_000010165.1 of Brevibacillus brevis NBRC 100599. NCBI lineage: Bacteria > Bacillati > Bacillota > Bacilli > Caryophanales > Paenibacillaceae > Brevibacillus > Brevibacillus brevis. The sequence continues at coordinate 5,510,643 of NC_012491.1, read as the reverse complement.
AGCAATTTTGATACCTATTATGGTTTTGATACCGAGTATATTATTTCAGCGGGGATTGAAGAGGCGATCACGTATATCGAAGAGAACGATCTGTACCGAATCAGCTCTTTCTTTCAGAATAAGAAAGAGGAGCTGGCAACGATGTATTCGGCTGAACATATGGAGCGATGGTTTCAATCCAAGGCGAGGAATTACCCCGCCAATCCCGAGGATGAGTCCTTGATTACGTTAATGGACAGAGCATGTGATTTCGGTAACATGGCAGAAGCCAGAAAATTACTGGAGAAGCTAGAGGAGCAGCTCGGCTCTGACAAAAAGAATTATTCTCTGCTGTATCATCAGGCAAAACAATTGGAAGAGTACGACAAGGCACTTCACTACCTCACACTAGATCTACCGGAACAGGAAGATTCGTTTGATAAAGTATTCCTTTGGTTAAAAATCGCCGAAATCCATTTGCTCAAACAGGATTGGGTCCAGGCTTTTGCGAGCGTCAAGCAGTGCGAACCAGAGCTCAAACTCTTTTCTTCCTGGAGGAGTACCGGTTTGGGCAGAAGCTTGAGCGAGACCTTGTTGGATATCAGCTTGAAGGCAAAGGATAGCAACGAGGTTTTGGCTAGAGAAGCGTACCACTGGGCTAATCAGATGTTGAAAGCGACAAACAACTACAGCAAGAACGTTTTGAGAAAGGCGCACCAGTGTGCCAAGGTGCTGCAACTCAAACAGGATAAAAGGCTGTACAGTAAAAAGGTTGCGATAGAAGCCAGACGAATCAACAGAATGGTTAGATGACTTTCATAAAAAAAATACCCACGCAGGAGCGACTTTGCTGTATCTTTAATCTGAGCAATATTTCCTATCATTATATGATCCCATTTTCCCCCGTTAGCCAACCTCATTACGCTTCCAGTCATCAATAGAAAGGCTACGCTCCATGTTTCCTTCATGAATGTCATTTTACTTCTAGGCAGGAGATGCGTATGGATTTATTAACGTACAGTCCACTTATCGCAACCAAGCTTCATGTTCCGAAGTATGGTTCGGACTTGTTACTTCGGCATCAGATATGGAAAGAAATCGATGACGCTGGCGCCGCAAGAGTGATTCTCGTGTGTGCGCCAGCCGGTTTCGGTAAAACGACAGCAGTCAGTCAATGGACGCAAAATTCCGGCAAACCGACCGGTTGGATCTCCCTGGATGAATCAGATAATGATCCCGTGCGCTTTTGGCGATATTTTGCTAGGGCAATTGATATGGCACAGGAAGGCGTGGGCAAAGAATCTTCCTCGGTGCTTCACCCACAGTACACAGCTTCTGCTGAGCAGTTGATGTCCGTATTACTCGAAGAAATTGCGGGGTTTGAACGTGATTTTTATCTGGTATTGGACGATTACCACCTCATAAAGGAGCCTTCTATTCATGAAGGATTGCAGACACTGATCCAGCATGCTTCCTTCTATATGCATGTCGTCCTGATTACGCGGGAGGAACCTCCTTTTGCCCTACATCGTCTACGCGTTCGGAAACAGTTGAAGCAACTGGGCTCAGACACTCTTCGCTTCAATGAAGAGGAGTGCCGGCGTTTATTCTGTGAGCAACTGGGTATGAGTTTGTCAGAACAAGCCATTGGCCTGCTAAGCAAACGAACGGAGGGATGGGTGGCCGGTTTGCAGTTAGCAGCGCTTTCCATGCAAGGAAAGCCCGAAGCGTCTAAGGTCATTCATCATTTTTCCGGTAACGACAAGTACGTCGGGGAATATTTGACGGAAGAAGTATTGAAACGACTTCCAGAAAAGGTGCAGATGTTTTTGCTGAAAACGTCCATACTGCCGCGTCTGACAGGCGATCTATGCGCAGCTGTTACCGGGGAGCCGGACGCTCACGACATCCTTCGCATGCTGGAGCGAACGAATTCATTTGTGATCGCGCTGGATGGCGTAAATGAGTGGTATCGTTATCACCATTTGTTCGCAGAACTTCTACTTTCCCACGTAAGGAAAACATATAACGAACTGCTTCCTGCCCTACATATCTCTGCAAGCTGTTGGTTTGAAAGTCACGGGTGGATCATGGAGGCGACTGAGCATGCGTTTCTCGGAAAGGATTGGAACCGGGCAAGCCGTTTGATCGTTGCACATGCGCCGTGGATGTTGAAACAGTACGAAAATATTACACTGCGCAGATGGATGAGATACTTTGATTCGTCCTGGTTGGAAAGCAACCCCGAGCTGTGCATTGCTTTTGCCTGGCTGCATGCTGTGTCCAATGAAATTGATCAGGCGGAAATCCTCCTTCAATTGGCTGACGAAGCAACTCGGATCAATCATGGGAGCTATGACGACTGCCGCGTAGAAATGTGTGTGCTTCGGGGATATATCGAAGTGATGCGGGGAAATGTAGACCTTTCTCTCAAATATATGGAAGAATCCGTTCACATGAAGCCAAAATTCAGCCGCTACTTCATCGTTGGCATTGAACTGAATTCGGATGAGCCATACGTACTGCGCAGTCGTGTGGCCTTAAGCGGGTATTTGTCTAATGTGAATGAATACTATCCAAAACTAAGGGCGATCTGGAAGCACAGTGGTCTTGGGATATTGGCCTACGGTTCTATCGTTTTGGGCGAGCTTTATTATGAGCAAAATGATTTTGAGCAGTTGAAATATTTCGTACCTCGTGCGATTCAGTTAGGCACGATCTCTTTGAACTTCGGTGTATTGGTCCCGGTTTATCTGACGTTGGCTCGATGGAGAAAAGCAGAGCACCGTAACGACGAGATGTGGCTGGCCATGGAGGAAATCACTTCGCTATGCCGCCAGCATGATGCGCCTCCTCATTGGATGTCTTTTGTAGAAACGTTCCGCGTCCGATTATGGATCGAAGAAAATCGACGGGAAGAAATAGAAAAATGGGTCGAGCCCTATGCGAAAATGAATGTAGATATTGTCGCTTCCCGGCATGAATTTGAGCGAATGACGTTGGCCCGGGTATACCTCTATTTAAAAAACGACAGTGCAGCCATTATGCTGCTAACCAGCTTAAAGCACGAGGCGGAAATAAAGGATCGGCTCGGGAGTCGGATTGAAGCCTTTCTTCTGCTCAGCCAAGCTTACATGATCCAAAAACAGCAGCATGAAGCGATGGAGTGTATGCGCATGGCGGTGACGTTAGCCGCGCCAGAAGGCTATGTACGCACTTTTTTGGATGAAGGCTCTGGCGTTGCCAAAATGCTCTATTCACTCTATAAAAGCAAAAACGTATCCAAGCAAGAGATGGCCTATCTTTCGATGCTGCTCAAAAGTGTTGAGAAGGAATTTCCTACGCTTGATATTCAAATTCGGGTATCCCCTGCATTGGAAAAATTGACGGAAAGAGAGTCGGAAGTGCTGGCACTGATCGGTGAAGGGTTATCGAATTCGGATATTGCGGACAAGCTGCATCTCACACTGGGGACGGTAAAAGGGCATGTGCATCAAATTTTTAGCAAGCTCCAGGTAAAAAATCGTGCACAAGCAATCGTCAGATTAAGAGAAAGTGAGATCGACCAGTAGAATCCCCCGCCTATACGGAGGCCACTGAAAAAGTCCCAACGAAAGAAAACGAGCCGTTAGAATCGATTCTAAGGCTCGTTTTGCATGTTTTCAGTGGCCTCAGCCATTTTCGGGTGTTTGTTTTTCTTCGTAAATCCACCTCATGTACACACAACGGTCACATCAGCCATCTATACTCATCTTGTAAAAACAGGGTTGGCGGTCATAGGAATGGTGACGGTGAGATACAGGTTCGTAAATTTCACGATAAATTGGTAATCTATGCAATAAATGCACAACCACGAGTAAGGAGCGCGGAAATGAAACGGAAAGTGTTACTCGTAGAGGACGACGAGCTCATACGTGAATTTGTATCGGATTATTTTAAAAAAGAAGCTTGGGAAGTGTACGAAGCGCAGCACGGTAAAATGGCGATGGAGCTTTTTGCTCTGCACTCTGTCGATTTAGTTGTACTAGATATTATGATGCCCGAGATGGATGGCTGGTCGGTGTGCAGAAAAATCCGCCAGCAATCCGACATTCCCATCATAATCATTACAGCAAGAGTAGACGACGATGACCAGTTGATGGGTTTTGAGCTTGGCGCAGACGAATATGTCACCAAACCGTTTAGCCCAAAAGTATTAGTGGCCCGTGCCAAGGCTCTGATGAAAAGAGCAGAGGGGAGCATCGGGAGGGGAGATGATATCGCTCAGTTTGGAGCATTGACGGTAAACAAACGAGCTCACACTGTTACGATTGCCAGCGTCCCGGTTTCATTGACACCAAAAGAGTATGAGCTGCTTCTGTTCTTCATCAAGCATGAAGGGACGGTCTTGTCCCGAGATAGCATATTGAATGGGGTTTGGGGGATGGACTACTTTGGCGACCATCGCACCGTTGATACCCATGTGAAAAAACTGCGGGCCAAGCTGGATACAGAGCAGCATCTGATTCAGACGATGATCCGTTTTGGATATAAGTTTGAGGCAAAGCGATGAGACGACTTCGACTAAACGTTGTGACAAAATTATTTGCCGCCACTTTTGTTTTTGTCTTTTTGCTCTACGCTTTGATATTGATAGGGGAAAAGTTTTTCTTTGAGCGCTTTTATTTAAATGCGAAAGTAAGCGAGCTCTCGCAAGCAATGGCATCTTTCCCAGATGAGTACGCCAAACTCCCTCCCGACAAGCACAAGCTGGATAAGCTGGTGGGTACATTGATGAATCGCACAGATGCCAGCATCGCGATCGTAGATGAGCAGCTCAGGCAATTGAATCTCGACCCCTATTTTCTGGAAATGAAAGTAGCAAATAAAAATCAAGCGATTACCTTACCGCTAAAAGAAATGAAAAGCACCGATCTTCCTGAAGGACTCCATGTTGGAGACACGATTACCATCGACGGAATCTATATGGATGAGAAGAATACGATCATGAAGCCGATACGGATTGCGAGGCAAAGTCCATCCACAAATGTGACCGAAAATGGACTAACCCGGGTTACGGCAGTTATTTCTGAACTCATGCTGCCTAGTCAGCAGCGGGCACATAACCCTTTTTATCAGGATTCCCTCGTAGCTGATCAAATCGGACCATGGCTGACGCAGCAATCCGACGAGATTACACAGATGAAAAGCGGATCATTCATCCAGCGGAAGTGGACGGATCCGTGGAGTGGTGTAAACTATGCCATCGTGATTCATCGATTCTCCTATCAGGGCGGGGCGAATTATATACTGGCGGTGACGACGTTGCAACCAGTGAGCGATGCGGTAAGTATGCTGACCAGCTATTCCCTATACGCGACGCCAGTCATCCTCGTCATCTTACTGCTGCTGTCCTTTGTCTTTTCGAAGATCATCACGCAACCATTAGTTACGTTGAGTCATTCCGCTTCACGTATGGCTAATCTGGACTTCACAGAACTTGCTTCGATTCATTCTCAGGATGAATTCGGTGAGCTTTCTCGCCATCTGAATACATTAGCTGGTAAGCTGGATCAAACATTAAAAGATCTGAAAAGTGCCAATGTCACTCTTCGCGAGGATTTAGAGCATAAGGAAAAAATGGAGCAGCTTCGCAAAGAATTGATTGCAAACATCTCTCATGAACTCAAGACCCCGCTTGGCATTGTGAAGGGCTTTGCGGAAGGATTAAAAGATGATGTCGCACATGAAAAGCGGGAGCGATACATGGATGTCATTTTAAGCGAAGTCGACAAGATGAACGAGCTCATTATGGATATGCTGGAGTTGTCCAAATTCGAAGCCAAAGCCATTTTGCTTCGTAGACAATCGTTTCCCGTATCGGAAATAATAGATCGCGTAGCCGCTTCTTTTCAACTACAGCTGGCAAACAAGCAGGTACGATTATGGCTTGCCTTACCTGAAGAGATCAACGTATGGGCAGATCCAAGACGTATCGAGCAAGTGATCGTGAATTTGCTCGGCAATGCAGTCCGGCACGCCAATCCATCAAGTGAGATTCGGATTACCGGGGTCCGCGAGCGGGAGTGCATCCGGTTTCGAATCGAAAATGAAGGAGCGCATATCCCAGACGATCAACTAACGCGGATATGGGAGCAATTTTATCGAGTAGATAGCTCTCGCTGGCGGAAAACTGGCGGCACGGGTCTCGGATTAGCGATCTGTAAACACATCCTCGATCTGCATGGTAGTGATTATGATGCGGAAAATACCGTGAATGGAGTCGCTTTTTCCTTCACGTTGGTTGAAAATAAAAACAAAGGTGGAAATGACAATGAATTTGAAAAAGAATAATATGAAAAGCTTCCTGGCTGTATTGGTTCTATCACTCGTTACTAGTGCTTGTGGCACACCAGTTCCTTCACAATCGACTGGTCAAGTGCCGCGGCAAGTTCCTCAGGAAAACAAAGAAAACACGGAGAAACAACCGGAGAAAGTTGCAAAAGACATTGCCGCAGAACAGCAGGAAAAAGAAATTCTCGTCGTGGTCGACCAGGAACCGAAACCCATCGAGGGGAATAGCTTCGATTTCTCTATCGAACAGCTACCTGCCGGCTATTCGTTAGCTAGCATGCAGTGGAAGTCCGAGAAAACTGATATCGTAAACACTACTGAGCAAGCGATCAAAAATGACAGTGAAGGTATCTCTGGTGGGAATGGCTTTTACATCAGTGGCAATGGACAGTTCACCGGTTTCTTTTACAAGGATGAGTTGAAAGGGGAAAAGGGGAAATTGATCTTGGTCTTTCAAAATGAGCAAGGCAATAAAAAGACATGGGAGAAGGAGCTAACCCTTAAATAACACCCGCTAAATTGGAACCCCATTTTTGGGGTTCTTTTTGTTTGCAACAGTACGGTGGGGTTTTTTATTGAAAAAAATCAATCACGAAAAGACATAACTTTAGTTAGTATTTTTTGCAAAAGACTGTTGTTACCATATTTTTGTTTCACCTAGATGTTTTGCTGGGGGAATGTGTCGACAGTAGGGGGAGTTGAAATGAAGAAGGAAGGAGGACAACGTTATTGATGAAAAGAATGATGGCTCGTTTGTTGGTATTTACTTTGCTGTTTGCAATTGTCCAACCGATGCTTATTCAAGAAAAAGCCAACGCAGCGGAACTTCTAGAGATTGGAGTAGAGGCAGACAAGTTCGTGGATGCGTTTGGTGCCTATCCTGATGGCTTGGATTATCAGGGTGTTCCCAATACGCTGATCGTCGGCTATGCGCGAGACTCTGGTGGGGATTATGGGGCTGCGAATGCTGCTCTACGTTTTGACCTGAGCGGCGTGAAAAGTGAGAGGAAAATTCAGTCTGCTGTTCTGAAAATTTATGTGCATAAGGTAGAAGCAACAGGTGGAGATATGCCTTTCATTGATCTATGGGGCTCGTTTGATGACAATTGGAACGATGATTTTGCGACTGTGCTACCTTCGTATCAGGAAAGAATCATAACAAATGAGTTTATTCCTACTAATTTCACAGGGTGGAAATCGTTTGATGTAACCAGCTTTGTCATGAGTAATATTCCAGACAAAAAAGCTACCTTTGTTTTAAGAGGAAGACAAACAGCACCACCTGTTCCTGTCTTGTATCAGCCTCAAATTATTTTCTACGACAAAAGAAATGCTAGCTATGCTTCTCAGCTAGAAATCACGTATGCTCTTAACACTCCACCAACCGATATCCTCTTATCGTCCAATTCGATTCCCGAAAACAATCAAATAGGAGCGGTAGTTGGTACGCTTTCGGCAGTAGATCCTGATCAAGGAGACACCGCTTCGTTCCATATTCAAAACCCTACGGTTCCATTTACTGTTGACGGAAATCAACTGAAGGCGACAGAAACGTTTGATTTTGAAACGAGCTCGACTTACGCTGTACCGATCACCGCAACAGACTCGGCTGGCAATATATTCACCAAGGTGATGAACATCCAGGTGACGGATGTAGATGAACCACCAACGACAGCGACGGTTATCATCAATGGTGGTGCTGCGTTTACGAATTCACCAAATGTGACGCTCACCATGGCCCATGATGATCCTGACGCGGCCAAGCCCGAATATCGTTTGGCGAATGTAGAAGGTGGTCCTTGGAGCGAATGGAAGTCGTTTATGACACCAGTAATGTGGACCTTTACGACAAACGAAGGGACCAAAACGATCTTCATGGAGCTGCGTGACGGAACAGGAACTGTTCTGAAAGCGCAGGATAGCATTGTGCTGGATATAACACCTCCGGCAGGGACTATCGAGATCAATAATGGGAACGTAGCCACTTCATCAGAAAAGGTGGAGCTTACCATTCAGGGAAGTGATGCGAACGGCCCTGTAGAAGTGATGTTGTCGAATGATAACAGCTTTACAGGTAGCTGGATACCTGTTCCTGTCAACAACAAGCTGGAATGGAACTTGGCTAGCGGAGATGGGCAAAAAACGGTCTACGCGAAGTTCCGTGATGGTGCAGGGAATATGTATTATACATCGGGTACCATCGTGTTGGACAAAACGCCACCTGTTGTGACAGGGGTAGCGAATGGCAGCTTCTACACGGCAGATGTCACACCTGTCTTCGACGACGGCACAGCAACATTGAATGGTGCTCCTTTTGTCAGTGGCACAAAGGTGAGTGTGGAGGGCAAGTATACGCTGGTAGTGACGGATACAGCGGGGAATACGACAATGGTAACCTTTACGCTGGATAAAACCGCGCCAACTGGAACATTTGCGATTAATAACGGAGCCACTCATACGAATAACCAAGATGTCATTTTGCAAATCGATGCCACTGACGTTTCCAACAAGGTGAAAATGAAGCTGTCCAACGATAACACCAGCTGGAGTGCACTAGAGGATGTGGCGAGCGCCAAGTCTTGGAAGCTAACAAATGGGGATGGACAGAAGACAGTCTATCTACAGTTGATCGACGAAGCTGGCAACACGCATGATTTACAGACAACAATTACACTCGATACGGTTGCGCCTGTAGTCACAGGGGTAGAGAACAACAAGCTGTACAATCAGAGTGTGACGATCAGCTTCAACGAAGGAAAGGCGACCTTGAACGGAAAGACGATCGCTGACGGAGAAATCGTCAATGACGATGGCGCTTATACGCTGATTGTCACGGACGAAGCGGGCAATACAGCAATGCTTGCATTTTCGATTGATCAAACGAAGCCGTCGGGCAGTTTCAAGATCAATGGTGACGCCGATTATACCAATACACTAGCAACGACATTACAAATTGCCGTTACCGATTTCAGCAATGAACTACAGATGCGCTTTTCCCATGATACGAGCGATCCAGCCAATTGGACTTCTTGGGAAACGCTGACCACAACAAAGGCGTGGACCTTGCTGACTGGAGACGGAACCAAGTCGGTTTCCATGGAAGTAAAGGATAAGGCAGGAAATATTGCCAGCTTTACCGATGAAATCACACTCGATATGACCAACCCTACGGGGGGCTTTGAGATCAATCAAGGTCAGTCGTATACCAACACGAGCAAGGTTACGTTGAGTGTGGAGTCGGCTGATGCTCATGGTGTGGAAATGCGCTTGTCGAATGACAACCTGACGTGGAGCGATTGGAAAACAGCGCCGACGAAAGGCGACGTTCCATGGGAGCTGAGCGGTGGCGATGGAACCAAAAGGGTCTATCTGGAGCTAAGAGATCCGGCTGGAAATAGATTGGCCCTTCAAAAGCAAATCACGCTGGATTCCGCTGGACCAGTTGTCACAGGAGTCGCCCAGGATGGTGTCTATGCGAGCGACGTAACGATTACCTTCAATGAGGGAACAGCATTACTAAACGGCAATCCGTTTACGAGCGGTTCTGTCGTCACTGCGGAAGGCTCGTATGAGCTGGTCGTCACGGATGATGCACAAAATCGTACGACGATCCGTTTCACGCTGGATAAAACACCACCGGCTGGAACGCTCAGCATCGATAACGGAGCCGAATTTGCGAAAACAGAAGACGTTACACTGCAACTCACTGCGTCAGGCAATACCAACGACATTGAAATGGCGATCTCTAACGCCGATGACAATTCGGGTACGTGGGAGCGTTTTGCGGAGTCAAAAGCATGGAAGCTGGCTGATGGCAGCACAAACGGTACCAAAACGGTTTATGTCAAGCTGCGGGACAAAGCGGGGAACGTCACAAAGCTAAGTGATACGATTGTACTGGATGTGTTGGCGCCTACTGGATCTATCACGATCAATAACGGAGACAATTCCACCAAGTCTCGTGATGTTACGCTCGCTATCACAGCGAACGACAGTACCAGTGATGTACAAATCCGCTTCGCAAATGGTGACAACGACTGGAGCGATTGGGAGGCAGTAACTGCGACCAAAGCATGGCAGTTGAAGTCCGGTGATGGAACCAAGACTGTCGAGATGCAGATCACAGACCGGGCAGGGCACATTACAACCGTGTCAGATACAATCGAGCTGGATGCAGATGCGCCCGTTGTTACTGGAGTCGAGGACAAAGGCATTTACAAAGATGACGTGACCATCACATTCAACGAAGGAACCGCGACGTTGAACGGTGCTCCATTCTCAAGTGGCGACCGGGTAACAAGTGAAGGTAAGCATGAACTACGGGTTGTAGATGCTTCCGGTAACGAAATCAAGATCACGTTTACTTTGGATAAAACAGCACCAACAGGAACGTTCGTCATCAACAATGATGATCGTCTAACCAGCTCCACCAGCGTGAGACTGCATGTTACTGCTTCGGACAATTTAGGAGATGTCGAGATGCGTATCTCCAATGACCAAGGCAAGTGGAGCAGCTGGGAAAAAGTGACGGGAACGATACCGTGGAACTTGACGTATGGCAATGGAATGAAAAAGGTTCTGATCCAGCTTCGCGACCAGGCAGGAAACACCGTTGAACTGGATGATTCCATTGAGCTACACGTGCCAAATGTGCCGAATCCACCAACAGGAGAGCCGGTCACCGGAGTTGAGCTGGAGGAAGAGCAGTTAACATTGCGTGTTGGCGATACAGAAAGCCTTCGAGCCACAGTAAAACCAACGAATGCCACCAACAAACGGGTCAAGTGGGAAAGCAGCGACTCTGAGATCGTAGAGGTAGATGAGGATGGTAAGATCAAGGCAGTAGCTCCTGGAACTGCGACGATTACAGTGACGACCGTAGACGGGAACAAAACCGCTTCGGTGGAAGTAACCGTTAAGGAAATACCCACCTTCCAGTTGGAAACAAACGAACCGTCCTTCTGGATTAAGCCGAGAGTAACCACAACCTTACGAGTTTATAAGGTAGAAGGCAAAAAACGCAAAGACATCACGCGAGACAAAAATGTTGAGTACGACACGGAAAACGGGTTGGTTACCGTCAAGCAGGGTCGCATTACGGCAGGCAAAGAAGAAGGAGAAGACATCGTTATCGTTCGCTATATGGGCGAGGAACTGGAGATTCCGGTGACGGTTTCTACGAAAACGATTCGTTCGTTGACGACCTCCTTCAAGGATTTGGTGCTGGAGATCGATGAGGAGAAGCAGCTAACGCTGACAGCCGTCTTCAATGACAAGAACACCGAAGAGGTGACAGAGAAAGCAACTTGGTCCTCTAGCAATGAAGAGGTCATCGAAGTAACAAAAGAGGGAAAAGTGACAGCGCTGGCTTCCGGGAAGGCTGTCATTACTGCGAAATACGGCGGTAAAAAGGTAACTAATCGTGTGCTCGTCGTAGAGGAAAAGAAAGTGAAAAATTTGCGAGTATCGCGCTCTTCGCTGCGCTTGGAGGCAGACAATACTGGAGAGATCGTCCTGTATGCGGTCTATGAAAATAGATACGAGGAGATCGTCACCAAGGATGCCAAATGGACAGTGGAAGATCCTGAGATTGCGACTGTAGAAAATGGTGTCGTGACCGCACTGGAATCTGGTAAAACAACCATTACAGTGGAATACGGCGGCGAGACTATTACGATTAACATTACGGTCTGGTAAATGAAAAGGGGCTGTTCGATCTACTGTGGAGGGCAGCCTCTTTTCCATTCTGTTTAAAAGGTGAAGAAAGATGGAGAATGCACTCCTTGCTTTTGCAAGTAGCATCTTGATTGGGGCCATTTTTTTTGGGATCTTATGGTGGGAAGGCTCGTGGTTCAGTCTTCGGTTTACGAAGTGGTACTTCGGTATTTTATTTGCAGTCTCGATAGTAGTAGGAGGGTATACCCTTTTTCAAGGTTAATAGAAAAATAGACATGTTCAGCCTTCTCAGGTATCGATCTATTTCTACACCAGTCTACCCGAGAAGGTAAGCATGTCTATTTTTGTTTTATGATAAACCAATGTCAACGCTAATAATTGACATAAAATTCAGATGTGATATAATGCCTATAATTGGTAATCTATTACATTTATTCTCTTAAAAGTAAATTATTCTTATAATTCCCCTATTCCTAGTAGAATCTGAAGCTGCTTTTCCACTTCATAGGTGTTTCATACTTAACTGTATTCAAAACACTACTCCACTTTCGATTCACTTACCTTCCCTTTCACATCTCGTTTGTAGCCGCTTTGAACATGCCCTGTAAAATTTGGACGCAACATGTTTTTTGGTCAACTATTCTGGCCTTTTTTGACGCTGCTTACTTGCTTCACCTAAACGAATCGGGTGTCCGGTCTTTAACGTGGACGATTCGATGAGTCAACGCCTACTTAGTAAAGGAGGGGGAGGCTTACCGACCAATATCCATTTTAAAAGTCTGTCAAGCAGAGCGGGTGAGGAACTTCATAATTTTAGAGGGTTCCCCCTTCATTATCAAGCTCAAAAAGGGAGGATAACCATGGCCATGAAAGATCATGTGAATCAAATGGCAGAAGAGGCTCCATTGCTGCAGCTTCCGTTTGATTTCCCGAGACTTAAGAATGCTCATTATGCAGAAGAGACGCAATCGATTGATCTGTCAAAAACGGTTGGGGAGAAAGCAAGATTACTTTGCATGCAGGAAGAGACTGACATGTTTACGCTACTCTTAGCTGCATACCATAGCTATCTTTACAGATATACGGGGCAAAACGACATTCGGGTCGGAGCGATAGCGAGTGATGGTCCTACCTTTTTTGCAAGTCGAGTGATTGCTGGTGAAACAACGAATTTTAAGCAGCTGTTGAACGAAATCAAAGAGAATAGAGTGGAGGAGAAGCTTGCTAGTAGCTCCGAAACTACGAAATTATTTCATACCTTTTTACGAGTAGGAAAAGCCGGGGATGACGATAACAAACTTTTTGTCGACTCCCAAATAGCAAATGTAGAGCTGCGTGTTAATGTCGAAGAGGCTGAGGGAATGCATATAACATTTACATATAATTCCTTTTTGTTTGCACAACAAACGATACGACGAATGATCGAGAACTTTTGCAACTGGATCGAACAAGTAATCACTCATGTCGAAACGCCTATCGATTTATTGAGACTGATAACCAAAAACCAAGAGAAGGAACTGCTAGACGAGTGGTGCAGGAATGATGAACCCTCGAATGTTCCTGACACAATCTTGACCGCCTTTGATTTCCAAGCCAATCAGAATCCCGATGCCATTGCGCTCGTGTTTAAGCAAGAGAAGATGACTTATAGAGAATTGGATATCCGCTCAAATCAATTAGCGAATTACCTCCGAAAGATTGGGGTAACTACTGAAGTGCTGGTGGGAATATGCCAAGAGCGTTCCATTGAAATGCTCGTGAGTATCTTGGGTGTGTTGAAAGCAGGAGGCGCTTATGTACCGATCGATCCTGCGTATCCTGTTCAAAGACTCCACTATATTATGGAAGATGCAGCTTTACAAGTAGTGATTGCGGATGAAGCGTCCGCGACGAAAGTACCTGACGGAATAAAAGTGGTTAAATTGTCGGATTATTGTGAAATTTTGTCGAATGAAAGCACGGAGCCCGCTGAGATCGAAGTAAACGGCCACAATCTTGCTTACGTCATCTATACCTCCGGTTCGACAGGAAATCCCAAGGGGGTAATGATTGAGCATCATTCTGTTATGAATTTTCTTCAAACGCTGGAGAGTCGCAGTCCTCTTTTACATACGGACAGGCTTTTGCAAAAAACGTCTGTTTCCTTTGATGCTTCTGTTTGGGAACTCTTTTGGTGGATGTTGAAAGGTGCTAGCCTGTACATCCTCCCAAATGGCGATGAGAAAGACCCCGCCTTGCTTGTGAAAGCTGTCGAGGCGCATCGAATTACCCACCTTGAGTTTGTGCCGTCTATGTTGAAAGCCGTATTGGATTATATAGAAAAACAGGATTCTTCTTCTGCGTTATCCTCCTTGAAATACGTCACAGTTGGAGGGGAAGTGCTTCCGCCTCATGTCGTTACGAAGTGTATCGATCTATTGACCATTCCTTATGGTACAAGCTTATACAACACGTATGGGCCGACAGAGACAACAGTCGAGGTTGCCAGCTTCCAATGCCATCCAGATGCAAAGCACGCGCAAATACCCATTGGAAAACCGAATGCCAATACACAGCTATACGTATTGAACGAGCATTTACAAATTCAACCTGTCGGAGTTGCCGGAGAACTGTATGTCGGGGGATCAGGGGTAGCAAGAGGTTACTTGAACCGTCCTGAATTGACAAAGGAACGCTTCATTTCCAACCCGTATTGTCCAGAATCAGACTTGCGTTTGTATCGAACGGGAGATTTGGTTCGGTACTTGGCTGACGGAAACCTGGAATATATCGGGCGAAATGACAGTCAGGTAAAAGTGAGAGGGTACAGAATTGAGCTGGAGGAAATTGAAGTCACGTTAGGCAATCATTCGACTGTGGAACAAGCAATCGTTGTGGCGAAAAAAGACGCCTATGATAATAACAAGCTGATCGCTTATGTGATCGGGTCTGGAACGGTAACAGAATGGCGTGATTATTTGAAGGCTCAGCTTCCAGAGTTTATGGTTCCAGCGTATTTTGTGAAAATGGATGCTTTCCCGCTTACTCCCAGCGGAAAAATTGATCGTAAGTCACTGCCAGAGGTAGGCAATAGTCGCCCGCATGTTTCGACGGAATATGTAAAACCGGAAACGGAATGGGAAACCAAGCTCTTGGATATTTGGCTGGATTTGTTCGGATACGACGAGATTGGAGTCGAGGATCATTTCTTTGAATTAGGCGGACATTCGCTGTTGGGGACTCAGGTGATTGCGAGAATCCGTGCTCTTTTCAAGAAAGAGATTCCGTTGTCTGCTCTGTTTGCTTATCCGACGATTCGGAGCATCGTGCCAATCGTAGCTGCCGCAGATGAGGTAAATGCAGGAGATGCATTCCCTGCCATCAAGAGGGTGTCACGAGATCGCGAATTGCCGCTTTCTTATTCGCAAGAAAGAGTGTGGTTCTTAGAACAGTTAAGCGCCAATAACTTGGCTTATATTTTTCAAGCCACAATGAAAGTGCGTGGGATGCTGGAGCTCCCCATTCTTAATAAATGCTTTACGGAGCTTGTGCGTAGACATGAAATATTCCGAACCGTTTTTCATGAGAAAAATGGACAGCCCTATCAGGTGATCTCTGAACCATTCGATGTGGAATTGCCTGTTGTCGAAGTTTCGCACCTACCTGAGAGTGATCGTGCTGCTGAAGTCCAAAAACTGATTCAAATGGAGATCAAAAAGCCGATTGATATCTCGCAGCTACCATTAGCGCGCTGGATTGTTTACAAGATTTCTGAGTGGGAGTCTGTCATTTTGTTTGTGGAGCATCATCTGATTCATGATGGATGGTCATTCCGCAAATTTTTAAAAGAGCTGTTTACGCTGTACAGTGCCTATCTTGAAAATAAACCGTCCCCATTGGCTGAGTTGCCGATTCAATTCGCAGACTATTGCGTATGGCAAAATGAGCTGTTTAAGCGTGGCAAGGAAAACAAGCAATTAACGTACTGGAAGAATCTACTGGAAGGGGCCAATGGGATTCTGGAATTGCCCACTGATCGGCCACGGCCAGTCAATCAAACCTTTCACGGGAATATGTTCACCCAATTAATACCGGAGGAACTGTATCTTCTACTGCGTGATTACTGCATGAAAACAAATACGACCTTATTCATGGTCATGATGGCTGCGTTTCAAACCTTGCTCCATCGTTATTCCAATCAAGAAGACATTATTGTTGGCTCGGGTATCGCGAATCGACGTTGGAAAGACACGGAAGAATTGATCGGGATGTTTGTGAACAATATAGTGATCCGTCAGCAATTTACCGACAATATGACGTTCCGGGATGTATTGCAAGACGTGAAGAGGTCAGCCCTGGAAGCGTACGAGAATCAAGAAATTCCTTTTGATCAAGTAGTCGATGCCTTAAAACTGAAGCGTGATCAAAGCCGCAACCCTCTTTTCCAAGTCATGTTTAGTTTCCAGGATGCAAAAGTCACTCATCTCCCTGTATCCAATCTGAATATTCAACTCACCGAAGGCATTAGCAACGGATCGGCAAAATTTGATATCAACGTCGTAGTGACAAATCATGAGGAGCTCGCTTCTTCCCTTTTAACAAAGGATGAATTCGGAAGTATAAGCCTTGACTGGGAATACAATACGGATTTGTATGACGAATCTACCATGCGCCGCATGTTTCATCATTATATTGAATTACTGCAAAGCGTTCTGACGCACAGTGACCGGACGTTGCATTCCATGCCTATGCTGACCGCTTCTGAGAAGAACCAAATTCTCCAAGAGTGGAATGACACGGCTGTTGCGTTTGAGGATCAGAAAACACTCCATCAAATTTTCGAGGAGCAGGCTGTCCGGACACCAGAGCGAATGGCGGTTGTATTCGGCAACGAGCAATGGACCTACAGGCAAATAAATAACCGGGCAAACTTCCTGGCAAGCAAATTACGAAATCTGGGAGTGAAGCCGGATACATTAGTAGGGTTAATGAGTGAGCGTTCTCCCGACATGATGATTGGTATTCTTGCCATTCTAAAAGCGGGTGGAGCGTATATGCCGATGGACACAGCAGCTCCAAAAGAAAGACTGTCCTATATTCTCCAGGATAGCGATACGAAGATCGTCGTCATGCAAGAAAAATTCAAGACAGCAATTGATTTCAATGGTCCCGTCCTGTTATTGGAAGAGAATAGGCCGGATCAGGATGTAGAATGCGATAATCTGGAGTCCGTTTCTCATTCGAAAAATTTGGCGTACGTCATCTATACTTCAGGTTCGACGGGGGCACCAAAAGGAGTCATGATCGAGCATTGCTCGGTTGTCAATCGGATGAACTGGATGGTCCATCGCTACCCCATGAACGAGCATGACACCATTTTGCAAAAGACTCCCTATTGTTTTGATGTTTCCGTAACGGAATTAGTCCTGTGGTTTTTCACTGGCAGCAAACTATGTTTCCTCGCTCCCCAAGCAGAGAAAGACCCGGAGGTTATTGTCAAAACGGTTGCCCAGCACCAAGTAACCTATATTCATTTTGTTCCCTCTATGCTCAGCATCTTTTTAGACCATATGGAAAACGTGGATTGCGCAGAGGAAATAAAAACTTTACAGCGAGTTTATACGACTGGGGAAGCTCTGAGTACGGAACAGGTTCAACGTTTTCATCGGTTAATCGGGCAACGGAATCAGACGACGCTTACCAATCTGTATGGTCCTACAGAAACGACCATTGAAGTGACCTACTATGATTGCCAGGCCGCTAGCGAGGTAATCCCCATTGGGAAGCCTATGGATAATATTCAAGCTTACATCCTCAATAAGGAAGGGGACCTGCAACCAATAGGTGTGATGGGTGAATTGGTTATTGGGGGCATTGGACTTGCACGAGGGTACATCGGAAAGCCCGAGTTAACAGCTGAACGTTTTGTCCCGAATCCTTTTGGTGATCGATCTGAAAGGCTGTACAAGACAGGTGACTACGCGCGGTGGATGCCAGACGGCAATATGGAGTACATCGGCCGTATGGATAATCAAGTCAAAATTCGCGGTTATCGGATTGAATTAGGTGAAATCGAAGCGGTTATGAGGAAGCAGCAGGGGGCAGGAGAAGTTGCCATCATTGCCCACGAATATGAGCCGGGGGACAAGCGATTAATTGCTTATTACAGTGGGGCATCAGAGGTCGAGACGTTAAAAAGCCATTTACAGAAGCAGTTACCGCCTTATATGATTCCTTCTTATTTTGTACGGGTGGAGAAAATGCCACTCACCTCGAGTGGCAAATTGGATCGTAAAGCATTGCCACTGCCTGAGATCCATATGGTAAGCCATCACTACACAGCGCCGCGAAACTCAACGGAAGAATTGCTCGCACTCATATGGAGTGAAATTTTAAAAGTAAACCAAATTGGGGTATATGATTCGTTCTTTGAATTGGGCGGGCATTCCCTGTTAGCAACACAGGTTGTATCGCGCATACGAGATGTGTTTGGTCAACATCTGCCTCTCCGAGCGATCTTTGATTGCCCGACCATTGAGGGCTTGGCAAAGCGGATAACCGAATTGCGTCAAGGCGAGAAAATGTTTCAACTGCCTGTTCTCGTGCAAGTGGATAGAACGGAACCGATCCCGTTATCTTTTACGCAGCACCGGTTGTGGTTTTTTGACCAACTGGAGCCAGGAAGCAACGTCTATAACATTCCCTATGTATGGCGCTTAAGCGGTTCATGGGATGTTGTCGGCTTAGAAAAAGGATTGAACCAATTGATTGAACGTCATGAAATGCTTCGTACTGTTTTCGCAAAACAAAATGGCGTCCCTGTTCAACTCGTCAAGCCGCATCAGCCAAGAGCACTACCCGTCATTGATGTAAGCAGCCTCTCTGCGGATGAAAGAGAAAAGCAGGTCCAGCATTGTATTCAACGGAGTGCTGATCGCGTATTTGACTTGAGTCAAGGACCGTTGATTGAAGCTGAGCTGATTAAGCAGGATGAATCGGAGTATGTTCTGCTTTGTACCGTCCACCATATTGTCTTCGATGGCTGGTCAGAGGATATCTTGTTGGACGAGTGGATGGCCTTCTATGAAGAAGCAGTCAGCGGAACGCCTGCCGATCTGCCACCGTTATCCATTCAATACGGGGACTTTGCTGTGTGGCAAAGACAGTGGCTATCAGACGAGACGATGAAAGAGCAAGTGGCGTATTGGGAAAAGGAGCTTGCAGACGAGCTCACGGTGCTTCAGTTGCCATTCGATCGTCCACGGCCAGCCATTCAAACGTATGCAGGGGACATGCAGCATATCGATTTGACCCCTTCATTACTAGAAAAACTGAAAGCTTTCAGCAAGCAAGAGGGTGCTTCTCTGTTCATGACATTGCTGGCCGCCTATCAGAGCTTTCTCTCTCGCTATACCGGACAAACCGACATTTTAGTAGGAAGTCCAGTCGCGAATCGCACGCGAAAAGAAATGGAAGGGGTAATCGGGTGCTTTGTAAACACGCTGGTTTACAGAGTGAACGTCGAAGACAATCCAAGCTTCAGGCAATTGGTCGCCCAAGTCAAAGAAAAAACATTGCGTGGGCAAGAAAATCAGGATGTGCCCTTTGAAAAAATCGTAGAGGTCCTTCAGCCAGAGCGAAATGCAAGTTACTCACCTATCTTCCAAACGATTTTTACGATGCAGACCCATCTGAGAGACGTAAAGCAATGGCCAAATCGAACCATTGAGCCAGTGAAAAGTACCATCAAGGTTGCCAAATTTGATCTGTCCATTTCCATAGAAGTCAATTCAGAGCATTCGTTGACGATTTCATTTGGCTACAATACAGACTTATTTCATCCGTCCAGCATAGAACGAATGATCGGACATTTTGTGAATTGGCTCGAACAAGTGACGGCATATCCTGAGGAATCAATAGAAGGCTTGCGATTCATTTCAGAAGAGGAAGAAAAACAACTGCTGGAAATGTGGAGTAATCATTAGGAGGTGCTGTATGCAAGATTCCATTACCGCATTATTGGAAGAACAAGTGGAACTTCATCCTGATGCCATTGCATTGGTATACAAAGATGCAACCCTTACCTACAAGGAGCTTAACAGCAGAGCAAATCAATTGGCGCATTATTTACAATCGTCCGGGGTTGGAGCAGAGAGCCGAGTTGGCTTGTACATGGATCGCTCGTTTGAAATGATCATCAGTATGGTCGCTATTTTAAAGGCAGGCGGGGCCTATGTCCCGCTTGACCCTGCCTACCCTGAGCAACGATTGCTTTATATGCTGCAAGATGCAAGCATTTCGATTGTGCTGACACAAGAAAGCATGGTGTCCAGACTGCCGGACGGATTGAAAATCGTTTGTCCCGATCTGGATGTGAGCAAGATCAACAAGGAATCCGATGCGAATGTAGGCGGAAGCACGACCTCTGAAAGCCTAGCCTATTTGATGTATACGTCCGGTTCGACAGGAAATCCGAAAGGTGTACTCATCCCCCATCGTGGAGTGATCCGACTTACGAAGCATGCTTCTTATGTAACCCTCACACCGAAAGAAACCATGCTGCAACTCGCGTCGATTTCCTTTGATGCGGCGACCTTCGAAATCTGGGGGAGCCTGTTAAATGGCGCGAAATTGGTGATTTATCCATTTCCCGGTCTGTCTCTGGAAGAGCTGGGACAGGTGCTGCGTGAAGAAAAAATCAGTACGCTATGGCTTACCGCAGGCGTTTTCCATCAAATGATCGATTACCGCATCGAAGATTTAAAAGGAGTGCGTCAATTGCTGACTGGCGGCGACATCGTGTCTGCCAAGCATGCGCAGCGAGCTTTAGACATGTTACCAGAGACACTGGTGATTAATGGGTATGGCCCGACAGAAAACACGACATTTACTTGTTTTTATCACATAACACAGAAGAGCGAGATTCAACATTCTGTTCCGATCGGTCGACCCATCAATGATACGGAGGTCTTTATCCTAAACGATAAGCAAAAGCTCGTTCCTGTTGGTCTTGTTGGCGAATTATATGTGGGAGGAAAGGGACTGGCTTTCGGATACTGGAATCGTCCGGAGTTGAATCAAGAGAAATTTATTCCGCATCCCTTTCAACAAGATTCCCAAGCGCGATTATACAGAACAGGCGATCTGGTGAAATTTGTGCCAGGGCGAGGAATCGAATTTATCGGGCGAAAAGATAATCAAGTAAAAATAAGAGGAAATCGGATTGAGCTCGGTGAGATTGTAGCTGTTCTCAACCAGCATGAGAGTGTAAGGGAAGCCGTCGTCCTTGTACATGAATATGGATCAGATGATAAACGTCTGATTGCTTACATTGCGGGAGACGGGGATGTCGATGAGTGGAAACGGTATGCGAGTGAACAATTGCCGCCTTATATGGTCCCTTCCTATTTTGTGAAAATGGATGCTTTCCCGCTTACAGCCAACGGGAAGGTAGACCGTCAAGCATTGCCGTTGCCAGAAATACGCACGACGAAGGATGAATTTGTCGCACCATGTACGGATACAGAGAATCGGATCGCAGAGATTTGGCGGGAAATAGTAAAGGTGGAGCGTCTTAGCATCCATGACTCCTTTTTCGATTTGGGCGGACACTCGTTACTTGCGACGCTGGTCATATCCCGCTTGCAGGATGCCTTTCATCTGTCGATCCCGTTGCGCGTCTTGTTTGAATGCCCGACGATCGCAAGCCTAGATGCCAAAATCATGGAGCTGGGCCGGGATGGAAAAAGAGTACGGACACCAGCTATTGCGAGAGTCTCTCATCGGGACAAGCTGCCGTTATCGCATGCTCAGCAGCGTCTATGGTTTTTGCATCAGTTGGAGCCGGAGAGTACGGCTTATAACGTTCCTCACATGTGGCGGTTAACAGGAAAATGGGATGTGCATGCACTGGAAACGGGATGGAACGCGCTACTGCAACGCCATGAAATCTTGCGCACAGTGTTTGCGAATGAAGGGGGGCAACCTTTCCAGGTCATTGAACCCTATGTGTATCGAACGCTACCAGTGATCAATCTGCGTGATCGACCTGCTGCCGAAAAAGAAGAGCAAATCCAGGCGTATATCGAACAGGAAGCAGATAAAAGATTTGATCTACAGCGAGGGCCTTTGATTCAAACCAAGTTAATCATCGTGGAAGAGGATCAGTTCCTTTTGCTGTGCACGATGCATCATGTCATTACGGATGGCTGGTCAGAAGATATCTTATTGGAAGAATGGCTGGCCTTATACGAGGAAGCAGAGAGTGGAGCACGTGCGGAGCTGCCAGAATTGCCGATTCAATACGCGGATTTCGCTGTATGGCAGCGCGAATGGCTGACGGATGAGGTGATGGGCCAACAACTGGATTATTGGAAAGAGGAGCTATCTGGGGAGCTTCCTGTCTTGCAATTGCCAATTGATCGACCACGACCAAGCATTCAAACCTATGCCGGAAGTATGCACAAGATTGTACTGGCATCCGAATTGCTTGAAAAGCTGAAAGCGTTCAGTCGGCAAGAGAATACGACTTTATTCATGACCCTGTTGGCGGCTTACCAAGGCTTTTTAGCCAGATATACCGGACAAAACGATATTTTGGTGGGCAGCCCGATCGCGAACCGAAATGTAACGGAAATCGAAGGCTTAATTGGCTTTTTTGTCAATACGCTCGTCTACCGGGCAAACCTCCAAGACAATCCAACGTTCAAGCAATTACTTGCCCAAGTAAAAGAAAAAGCGCTACAGGCACAGGAGTACCAGGATGTCCCGTTTGAAAAAATCGTAGAAATGCTGCAACTGGAACGCAATCCGAGCTACTCCCCGGTATTTCAGACGGTGTTCACATGGGCGGAAATGGGAGCGGATGTCTATCGCACGTCCAGTGGACAATTAGAGAAAATGCCGGTTCAGATCAATGTGGCGAAATTTGATCTTCAGTTATCCATGTGTGAGTCCGAAGATGGCCTTGTGATGAACATAATCTACAACACAGATCTTTTTGATCTATCCACGATTGAAAAAATGACAGACCGCTTCGCGCATTGGTTGCACGAGCTTGTAAACGCACCGGATGTGCCGATGGCCTTGCTGGAATTGTTGACCGAGGAAGAACGTCACAAACTTTTGCTCGAATGGAATCTCACCAAGGCTACAGTCTTCACGCAGGATTCCATCCCTACCATATTTGAAGAACAAGTGGAGCTTCATCCTGATGCCACTGCATTAGTATACAAAGGAACTAGCCTGTCCTATAGAGAGCTGAATAGCAGAGCGAATCAATTGGCGCATTATTTACAAGCGTGCGGGGTTGGAGTAGAGAGCCGAGTTGGCTTGTACATGGATCGCTCGTTTGAAATGATCGTCAGTATGGTTGCTATTTTAAAGGCAGGCGGTGCCTATGTCCCTCTAGACCCTGCCTACCCCGAGCAACGATTGTTTTATATGCTGCAAGATGCAAGCATTTCGATTGTACTGACACAAGAAGGCTTGATATCCAGACTGCCAGACGGATTAAAAATCGTATGTCCCGATCTGGACGCCAGCGAGATCAGCAAGGAATCCGATGCGAATCTAGGCGAGAGTACAACTTCAGAAAGCCTTGCCTATTTAATGTATACATCTGGTTCGACAGGAAATCCCAAAGGGGTACTCATCCCACATCGCGGGGTGATCCGCCTTACGAAGCAAGTCTCTTATGTATCACTCACACCGGATGAAACCATGCTGCAACTCGCGTCGATTTCCTTTGATGCAGCAACCTTCGAAATATGGGGGAGCTTGCTAAATGGCGCGAAATTGGTGATTTATCCATTTCCCAGTCTGTCTCTGGAAGAATTGGGACAGGTGCTGCGCGATGAAAAAATCAGTACGTTATGGCTAACCGCGGGAATCTTTCATCAAATGATCGATTACCGGATCAAAGATTTAATCGGGGTGCGTCAATTGTTGGCTGGTGGCGACATCCTGTCCGCCAAGCATGCGCAACGTGCCTTGGATATGTTACCAGATACAGTGGTGATTAACGGGTATGGCCCGACTGAAAACACGACATTTACTTGCTATTATCCTATAAAAAATAAGAGCGCAATTCAGCACTCCGTTCCGATCGGTCGACCGATCGATGATACAGAGATATATATCTTAAGCGAAATGTTAAAGGTAGTTCCTGACGGTCTCGTAGGGGAATTATATGTGGGAGGCAAGGGACTGGCTTTCGGATACTGGAATCAACCAGAGATGAACGAAGAGAAATTTATTCCACACCCGTTTCAACAAGACCCCAAAGCGAGGTTATACAGGACGGGCGACCTGGTGAAATATGTGCCGGGGCGAGGAATCGAGTTTATCGGGCGAAAAGATCATCAAGTCAAAATAAGAGGAAACCGGATCGAGCTCGGTGAGATTGTAGCTGTCCTCAGCCAGCATGAGAGAGTAAGAGATGCGGTCGTCCTTGTACATGAATATGGAGCGGATGATAAACGTCTGATTGCTTATATCGCGGGAGACGGGGATGTAGATGAGTGGAAACGGTATGCGAGTGAACAATTGCCGTCTTTCATGGTCCCTTCCTATTTTGTGAAAATGGATGTTTTCCCGCTTACAGCTAACGGGAAGGTGGACCGTCAAGCACTGCCGCTGCCAGAAATGCGCACGATGAAGGATGAATTTGTCGCACCACGTACGGACACAGAGAGTCGGATCGCATCCATTTGGCGTGACGTTTTAAAAACGGAAACGGAATGCTTGAGTATCCACGATTCCTTTTTCGATTTGGGCGGACACTCGCTGCTTGCGACGCAGGTCATTTCCCGCTTGCAGGAAGCCTTCCACCTGTCTATCCCGTTGCGCATCCTGTTTGAATGCCCGACGATCGCAAGCCTAGATGCCAAAATCAAGGAGCTGGGCCGGGATGGCAAAAGAGTACGGACACCAGCTATTGCGAAAGCCTCGCATCGAGAAAAGCTGCCGTTATCGCATGCCCAGCAGCGACTATGGTTTTTACATCAATTAGAGCCGGAGAGTACGGCATACAACGTTCCTCACATGTGGCGCTTAACCGGGGAATGGAATGTGCAGGCGCTGGAAACGGGATGGAATGCGTTACTTCAACGTCATGACATCTTGCGCACAGTGTTTTCGAATGAAGGGGGTCAACCTTTCCAGGTCATTGAACCCCATGTGTATCGAACGTTGCCGGTGATTGATCTACGAGATCGATCTGCGGCTGAAAAAGAAGAGCAAATCCACGATACTATCATGCAGGAAGCAGACAGAAGGTTTGATCTACAGCGGGGACCTTTGATTCACGCCAAGTTAATCGTCGTGGAAGAGGATCAGTTCCTTTTGCTTTGCACGATGCACCACGTCATTACGGATGGCTGGTCAGAGAATATCTTATTGGAAGAATGGCTGGCCTTTTACGAGGCAGCAGAGAGAAGAGGACGTGCAAAATTGGCAGAATTGCCGATTCAATACGCTGATTTCGCAGTATGGCAGCGCGAATGGCTGACAGATGAAGTGATGAGCCAACAACTGGATTATTGGAAAGCGGAGCTATCTGGGGAGCTTCCTGTCTTGCAATTGCCTATTGATCGACCGAGACCAAGCGTTCAAACCTATGCGGGAAATATGCACAAGATGGTGCTGACAACTGAACTGCTTGAAAAGCTGAAAGCGCTCAGTCGGCAAGAGAATACCACCTTATTCATGACTCTGCTGGCCGCTTACCAAGGCTTTTTATCCAGATATACCGGACAGACTGATATTTTGGTGGGCAGCCCCATAGCGAACCGAAACGTAAAGGAAATCGAAGGCTTGATTGGCTTTTTCGTCAATACGCTCGTCTACCGGGCGAACCTCCAAGACAATCCAACGTTCAAGCAATTGCTTGCCCAAGTAAAAGAAAAAGCGTTACAGGCACAGGAGTATCAGGATGTCCCGTTTGAAAAAATCGTAGAAATACTACAACTGGAACGCAATCCGAGCTACTCCCCAGTATTTCAGACGGTGTTCACTTGGGCGGAAATGAAAGCGGATGTCTATCATTCGTCCAGTGGTCAATTAGAGAAAATGCCGGTTCAGATCAATGTGGCGAAATTTGATCTTCAGTTATCCATGGGGGAGTCTGAGGACGGTCTCGTAATGAACATGATCTACAACACAGATTTATTTGATCCATCCACGATTGAAAAAATGACAGACCACTTCGCGAATTGGTTGCAAGAGCTTGTGAACGCACCGGATGTGCCGATGGCCTTGCTAGAATTGTTGAGCGAGGAAGAACGCCACCAAATCCTCGTGGAGTGGAATGATACAGCAGTCGCCATTCCAGAGAATACATGCCTGCATGATTTGTTTATCGAACAAGCAAAAAAGACACCGGAACTCATCGCAGCTGAATATGGCAGTGAAAAAATTACTTATCAAGAACTGGATAGACGTTCTAACCAGTTGGCGCACTACCTGATGATGCTGGGTGTTGGACCCAATACGCCTGTCGGGATCTTTATGAATCGCTCCATTGAGCTTGTCATATCGATCCTCGGCATTGTAAAGGCTGGCGGAGCATTTCTCCCCTTGGATACAGAGATGCCGCAAGCGAGGATGACGAAATTGTTGGAGGGCTCCAAAACCAACATTTGTATATCTGAGCCGGAGTTCATGAACCTGTTTGGACAAGCCACTCATGTTAGATGGATAAATTCCCAAGCGGAAAAAGAAAAAATAGCAAGTATGCCGGAGGGATTGCCGGAGCAAACCGTAAAACCGACAGATTTGGTGTCGATTTATTACACGTCAGGCTCGACGGGAAATCCGAAAGGCGTAGAAAACCACCATTTTGGTTGGGTAAATCGCATGTTATGGATGCAGCGACAACATGGCTTGGAGCAGGGAGAGTCTGTTCTGCAAAAAACAACGTTAACATTTGATGATGCAGCTGTTGAGTTTTTTTGGCCATTGTCTGTAGGGGGACGGATATCACTCTTGGAACCATGGCTGCATCGGGACCCTGAGGCGATTATCCAGGCTGCCATTCACTATCAGGTTGCGTGCATTCAATTTGTACCGAGCATGCTCAATATGTTTGTGGACGCCCTTACGCCAGAGGATGCAGCCAAGTTGCACAAATTAAAAAATGTCATCTCCAGTGGTGAGGCGCTATTACCCGAAACAGTAGGCAAGTTCTATCAAATGCTAAATGCCAAACTCCATAATACATGGGGGGCTACAGAAGTATCGATCGACTCCACCCTATACACATGCTCGCCAATGGACGCGTTGGAAAAGGATTGTGTGAGTGTAGGCAAGCCGATTGATAACAACAGAGTTTATGTGCTTGACCAGAATATGAAGGCTGTCCCAATTGGCGTCATCGGCGACCTGTATATTGGTGGCCTTGGATTGGCCAGAGGCTATCTGCATGATCACGAGAAAACCAAAGAAGTATTTATGGAGAATCCGTTTGTACCAGGGGAAAGGATATATCGAACTGGCGACAAGGGGTACTTCCTGCCTTCGGGCAACATCAAATTCGTAGGCAGACAAGATAATCAAATCAAGATCAGAGGCATGCGGGTGGAATTGGGTGAAATTGAATCCACATTAAGCAGACATCCGTCCGTTCGTGAAGCAGCCGTAATTTCTGTTAAAAACGACAGGTCAGCTACCGAATTGGCAGCATATATCGTGGGGGACGGGGATGTAAACGAATGGCGGACATTCCTGAAGGAGCATTTGCCTGCTTATATGATTCCAACTTATTTCATGAAGTTGGCCAGCGTTCCCAAAACCACGAGTGGAAAAATTGATCGAAATAAACTGGAATTACCAGTCATGAAACCAAGCGATTTCTCGATCATCCAGCCGCGCACGATACCTGAGGAGCTTATCCACTCCATCTGGTGCGATATATTGCAAGTGGATCAGATTTCGATCAGGGACTCCTTCTTTGATAGAGGTGGACATTCCTTATTGGCTACGCAAGTCATTTCCCGCATGCGAACCGTTTTTGGGATGGACATACCGTTGCGCACAATATTTGAGTTTCCAACCATTGAAGCGATTGCCGCTCGTATATCTGAGATCAAGCAAGGCAGCGAGGCGAATACCCGCATCCATGAAGTATCACGAGTGGAGAATCAGAGAGATGTCTCCTTATTCGAAGTATCCCATGGGCAGAGAAGACAATGGTTCCATGCAAAATTCAGTGACCAAGAAGCAGTAGGAGGGGTTTACCTCTTTGAAGTAGCGGGTCCCGTTGAGAGTCATTCTATGCATAGGGCTATGAGCCTTATGTTTGAACGTCACAGAATCATGCGCACGACGATTATAGAAAACGAAGGGCAATTGTATCAAAAAGTGCATGACGACCTTGAGGTGGAGAATGCGTTTGTAGATTTGTCTGCATTATCTGTGACGGAAGGCGAGCAGCGAATCACAGCCGATTTACAATCCGCTTTGTACAAGCCATTTGATTTTTCACGAGAGTCTTTCTTCCGAATGACTTTGTATCGGATGACACCATCGAAGCATTTCCTTATCTTGAGTGCTCATCATATTGGATTTGATGGCTGGTCCTTAGATGTGTTTATCAACGATCTCGCGGACATTTATCAACAAATAGAGAGCGGTGTGCAAAAGGAGTTTTCCAAGCCATTGGATTATATGGACTACACCTTGTGGCAGCAAACACGATTGCAAAATG
Source organism: Brevibacillus brevis NBRC 100599 (assembly GCF_000010165.1). NCBI lineage: Bacteria > Bacillati > Bacillota > Bacilli > Caryophanales > Paenibacillaceae > Brevibacillus > Brevibacillus brevis. Next base: position 5,481,971 of record NC_012491.1, on the reverse strand, counting down.
GAGAATTGAACCGACAACGGGACTATTGGTTAAAACAGCTGCAACAAAATGTAGATGCGCCGTTCATACCGCGAGAGACACATTTACTCACTCATGGCAACCGAATTTCAAACGTAGCATCGCTTCCCATTGAGCCAGTAACGGGACAAGCGCTTTTAGAATTGACTCGAATGGCTGGTGGTACCGTCTATACGAGTTTGCTTACGGCGATCAACATTTGGCTGTCACTTCTCACGGATCAAACCATCCTTACTGTCGGATCGACATTATCTGGCCGTACACAGACGGACCTTGAAGGAATTATTGGTCCGCTAATCAATCCGGTTGCCATGCGCACAGACTTGTCAGGCAACCCGAGCGTATTGGAAATGATGAACAGAACAAGAGAAACCGCATACGGTGCTTATGAGAATCAAGAGTATCCGTACAATTTGGTCATAGAGGATCAGTTAGCTGCCACGGGCGATAAGAAGAATTTGTATTCCATTGTTTTTATTGGACAACATGTATCGAACAATCAGCCAGAATCAGATGAAATTACCTTTACGGAATGTCCGTTACGTCGTTTTCTGGATGAATCGATAATCAAAACGTATGAAGGCAGCCACTTCGTTCAAGATGATCAATTGGATATGATGTTATTTTTGTCCACGCGTCATGACCAACTGACGTTAACGGCACATTACAACATGGAAGCATTCAGCGAGAATGCCATGAATGCGTTACTGGATCAGCTAAAGCATGTTATCTGTCAAATGATCGACAATCCAATGCAGCGCTTGTCTCAAATAAACCTGGTGGAAGAATATGATTTCAATGAACTGTTCAGCTAACGAGTTTATGGCTGTTGGGGCATGTTGGTGAGAGCCGCATGCCCAACCATTATGCATTTGCGTATCGGGGAGACTACGAATGATGGATAAAACCTTTGTCAAAACCATCCCTCTATCTGAGGCTCAAAAAGATTACTATCTTCACGATTTGGTCTATCCAATGAGTCCCTATTATCAGGAGCAGTATTTGTTCCGATTCGAAAGTCGATTGGATGTATCGGTTACGCTCCGTGCTCTTTACGAGATCGTGAAACGCCATGAAATCTATCGATCCATTTTTGTTTTGGAAGACGAGCCCATCCAGAAAGTATATAGCGAGCCCGTATTGGATTTTGAACATGTGTCTTCCGCTACTTGGGACGATACGATGATTAGAGACTATTTTCATCAAGAGTTTAGCAAGCCTTTTGCGCTGGAAGAAGGGCCGTTATTCAGTTGCAGATTGCTGGATTATAAAGAAAGCGGCAGTATATTAAGTTTCAAGTTTCACCATATCTGTTTTGATGGGTGGAGTGTCTCACTCACGCTCGATGAATTTACGATGATCTACCAACTACTGATCACGGGCAATGTTCACGAGTTGCAACCACAAATACACCAATACGCAGACTTTGTGGAGTGGGAACAGAAGTACATAGCCAGCCAAGAAGGCGAGGCTGCGAGAGTGTTTTGGAAAAAGAAATTGGGCGGAACTCTTGAGAGGTTTGAATTACCGGCAGATAAAAAACGTCCGAGTACCCCTTCGTTTAAAGGCGGGATAGCATTCTTTACGTTTACCCCCGAACTTCGGGATGCGTTGATTGCTTATCATAAACAGAACAAATATCCTACCGATGTCATTTATTTATCCCTTTTTAGTACTTTTCTTTATCGGATAACTGGGCAAGACGACATCATTGTTGGCGTACCGAGATACGGCAGACCAAAAAGAGAGTTTCATACGATCATGGGACCGTGTATGGTGATGCTTCCTCTGCGAATCAAAATTCCAAAGAACAGCTCGCTACGTGAGTTGGCAAAGCAGATCGATGAAGAGTTGTCTGTATGTTCACAGTATCAAAACTATCCCATTTCTTTGATAGCAGCTGAGTTGCAATATCAGCGCGATAGAAAATATGCGTCCTTTTTTTCAACGGCTTTCGTCCATCAAAAAGCGATTAAGCAAAATGCAGCGATTATGCTGGGCAATGCCCAAAATACGTTTGATAGTAATGGTCTTACCGTAAGCACCTATCCGATTGGAAAAAATGTATCCCAGTATGATTTGTGTTTGGTCGTTGAAAAGGACAACCATCATGATATTCTGGCAGGATTCGAATACAATTCGGATATTTTGGATGAAGAAACCATTGCCACATGGGTTGCCGACTTTGAACGCACCAGTCTTTCTCTTTTGAAAAATGACGGAGAAACCATCCTTGTATATGCAGGTCAGCCCAATGATTGGATGAAAAGCCTAGCTCATTTGCCTTCCCTCAAGATATTGCCAGAGGACGTCACTCCGGTCTCTACCGACTCTATGAAATTCGAGCAAGAGACGTTTGAATGGTTATGCATGCAGGAAAATGGGATCGCTCAACTCGTGGAAGTTTGGGATACCTCTTCCTATGCGATATTCATGACTGCATTTCTCGTACTTTTGTATGCAGAAACCGAGATGGAGGATTTGACTTTGGCATTTCGTGCGGGGCGGGATGAGTGCGAGGATGCCCCAAGCGCCTTGCTTTTACGAGCGGATCTATCCGGCAATCCACTATTTGGCGATTTGGTTTTGCAAGTACAGAGCAAGTTAAAAGAAGCCCACTATCAGCAAGCTTCCTTTCCTAAACCTCATGAGCCCCAACTCTTATTTGAAATGAATGAGAACGAATATCCCTCCACGATTGATTTTCAATTCCGCATCCTTGAAACTAACGATCACATAAATGGCACCATTACCTATCGTGCGAATGTATTCAAGAAGGAGACAGTGCAACGGATTTGCACCCATTATGCATACTTGTTGGAAAGTGTGACAGCCGAGCCGCATCAAAGAATCCGCGAGATTGTCAGTCATCTAAACAGCCAATTCCTGACCAGTGATGATTTTGAACAATTATTTCTGTAGCGAAAGAGGTGGACTGGCTTGAAGCATTTAACAAAAGAGAACGTACTGGAAGTCATAGAGCTTTCCATGGTGCAAAAGGAATTATTACGCCCTGACAAGATGACAACCATGCGCTATCTCATCGAGCACCGTCTCGAACCGGAAAGCGTTCAGGAAATGTGGAAGGAATTAGTCAGCGAGACGCCGGTGATGCGAACGGTTTGCCGCCAGCTCAAAAATAAACATGTACAAGTCGTATTGAAGGAGCTCCCCATCCCCATTGACTGGCATGATGTACGGGAATTATCTCCTGAACAGCAAGAGCAAGTGTATCTCTCTACGCTTACATCCCATCAGGAGCCCATTGCGTATGAGGAGGGGCCATTAATCCGGGTATCGATTTTGCAGATGGACCCCAACCAAGCCGTCCTCATCTGGACCCATCATGCATTATGTATGGACGATGCCAGTCGCGAGCTTCTTGTAGCGGAATGGCTGAAACGGGTACGGGGTACTCAGCCATCTGTTGACCAGCGAGCCTCATTCAAAGAGTACGTTGCTTGGGAATCAAGCCAAGATGGCTCCAAAGTCAAAAGCTTTTGGACAAATCAATTCCAAGGCTATGAAAGCGAGACTGTGTTTTATCCGGTACAAGGGGCACAGAAGGAAGCAAGTCATTTGATCAGTTGCAACGCGGTTCTTTCCGAAGCGTTCACCACGTCGATCAAAAGGATGGCATTCGAGCAGCGAGTATCCGTAGAGGCAATTTTTCAGGTTGCTTGGCTGCTCTTGGAGAATATGTACAGTGGCGAGGACAAAATGGTCATTGGCGTTACCGTCTCTGGCAGACCCGAAGCATGGAAAGAGGCGAATACCATTATTGGGCCACTGGCTCACAGCTTACCTGTCTTCCTGACCGTGCATGCGAATCAAAAAGTGCGTGATGTGGTAAAGGAAGTCCAGGAAGGCTGGGAACAATTGCAGCAACATGAAAGGGCCACACTAGACATGATCCGTAACTATGCAGGTGTACGCGAAACGGATCCTGTATTTGGAACGACACTGACAATACGAAATGGTGTAGAAGATCACAAGGAATCTACCATGCTTTATCGCGGCGGCCTCCAAACAGTGGAGATAGTCATAACGGTCGGGCAGTCCTTAAAGATTCAATTCTTCCATGAGAATGCGTCCTCCAAGAGCGATCTGGAACGGCTGCAATCCCATTACATCCATATGCTCGAGCAGATTTGCCAAGGGGCAGACAGGAATATCAGCAATCTGAACATCGTGACGGATGAAGAGCAAGGGATGATGACTGAGGTGATGGGCAACTTTGCGAAGTCGAATCGCAGCATGGAGCGATTTGCACAGCAAGTGATAGAAGAGCAGGCGGGGCGCAATCCTGACGCTGTTGCTGCTATCGATTGGAAGCAATCCATCACCTACCGGGAATTGAATGAGGGTTCGAACCGCTTGGCGCACTGGCTGCGAAAACAAGGATTTGGCCGAAATGATCTTGCTTGCCTATTTGCAGAGAGAAGCATTGACATGCTGATTGGCATTTTGGCTGTGCTGAAAGCAGGAGGGGCCTATGTGCCGCTTGATACAGCCCATCCCGATCAACGTCTTCTTACCATCCTTGATAACAGCAAGGCGAAGGTCTTACTGACTGAGGCGAGTTTCCAAGCGCGGAGTATGACCTTGGCAGATAGATCGGAGCACAAGCCGGTCGTGTTTTGCCTGAACAAGGGGGACGGGTCAAGCGCAGACATCTCTTCTTTGCGAGCGGCGGATACATCGAATCCAGACATCATCAATGCGCATGATGATTTGGCAAACGTCTTCTTTACCTCAGGCTCCACTGGTATGCCAAAAGGGGCAATGATCGAGCATAGTGGCATGCTGAATCATCTTTACGCCAAAATGGATGTCCTTGGATTGAATTCAGACAGCATCGTCATGCAGAATGCTTCCCATTGCTTTGATATTTCTGTTTGGCAGTTCCTCGCTCCCTTGATGGCAGGGGGAAAGCTTGTGATTTACGACAACGAGACGGCTACTGATCCGGATGCATTGCTTCAAGCCTTGAATCGAGATGGTGTCACCGTGGTTCAGATGGTACCAGCGATGATTGAAGCTTTACACAATGCTGCCCTGACTCTTCCACCGGAACAGCACGCTTTGCCTCAATTGCAATACATGATTTCTACAGGAGAGGGATTGCCAGTAACGCTGTGCAAAAAGTGGCAAGACCTGTATCCGGATGTGACCGTAGTAAACACGTATGGAGCAACGGAGTGCTCAGATGATACGATGCATGAAATCATTGATCGTTCGTATGCCCATGATGATTATCCTTATGTAGCCTTGGGAAGCTCCATCGCCAATATGAAGCACTATGTACTGGACAAATGGATGCGCCCCGTTCCGGTTGGTTGTGTCGGGGAAATCTACATTTCTGGAATTGGTGTAGGGCGGGGGTATCTCCATGATGCTGAACGCACAGCGCTAGCCTATTCAGAAAATCCATTTTTGCAGGGCAGAACGGAACGGTTGTATAAGACAGGCGATTTGGGACGTTTTTTGCCAAATGGGAGACTCCTATTTGTTACGCGTGCTGATTTTCAGGTAAAAGTACGCGGACATCGCATCGAGCTCGGCGAGATAGAAAACGCCCTTTTACGTCACACGCTGGTGAGACAGTGTGTAGCAGTTACACGAGAGGATGAACATGGGCAGACCCGCATTGTTTGCTATGTGGTCATGCATGAACAGCAGAGCGAACAGGAGCTGCAGGCTTATCTTAGAACGATTTTGCCGGAGTATATGATTCCAGAGCGTATCGTCATTCTGGATGCGATGCCACTGAATCGCAACGGAAAAGTAGACAAAAAAGCATTGCCAGAGACAAACGTGATTCAAAAGAAGTCGGAAGCATTTGTCGCTCCGCGCAATGAGCTGGAACAAAGCTTGGCAGCTATCTGGCGTACCGTGCTAAACGTAGAGGACATCGGGATCGACGATGACTTTTTCCAGCTTGGCGGGCATTCCATGAAAACCATCCAGGTTCGCTTGCGCATGAAAAGAGAGATGGGCATAGAAGTTACCATCAAGGACTTATTCGAGCATCGAACCATTCGGGAGTTGTCCTCCCTGTTTCATCACGAAGAAGCGCAGTCCATAGGAGAGCTCCAAACGCAACAGGAGCGATTAATGATCCCCAAGGCAGATGAACAAGTGTATTACCCGGTGTCACATGCGCAGAGGAGACTGTTTTTCATTCAGCAGCTAGAGCCCGAGAATACGGCTTATAATATGCCGACGATCTACCATGTCACGGGACCGTTGAATGAACGTATTTTGCATCAGGCCTTTGGGTTACTGGTGAAAAGACATGAAGTGTTGCGAACAAAATTCTTGTTAAGAGACGGACGCCCCGTTCAACAGGTGCTGCCGGGTAATGACTTCACCTATGCATTTGTCGATCTTTCCAAGGAGTCCGAAGCGTCGAAGCAAGAAGCAATTGATCTGGTTATCCAAAAAGAGACGGAAACCAGCTTTGATTTTGAAAGGGATACATTGTTTCGTGTGAAGTTATGCAAGGCTGCGGAAGAAAAATACGTATTGCTAATGAACATGCATCACATGATCAGTGATCAATGGTCATGGGGGATCTTGATGAAGGATTTGGGCACCATCTACGAATCTTTGCATCAAGGAATAGAGCCCGTATTGCCGGAATTGAACATCCAGTATAAAGATTACGCAGTCTGGCAAAATCATTCCATTCATCATGGAGAGTTGGGAGAATCAGAAGCGTATTGGCTGAAGACATTTGAAAAAGAGATTCCCGTATTGGACTTGCCGACAGATTTTCAGCGCCAGCCTGTACAAACGTATTTTTCGGCACTGGAATCTTATCCGATTTCGGAAAAAACGTTTGGTCGAATGCGAGAGATTGCGCAGCAGCATGATGCCTCCATGTTTATGGTGATTTTATCAACGATAGGCATTTGGCTGTCCAAGCTGACCAATCAACAGGATATCATCATCGGTACTCCGGAAGCTGGCCGGAATCACATGGATATTGAGCAGGTCATTGGATTTTTTATTAACACACTCCCGTTGAGACTGGAAGTCAATCAGGAGCATACCTTCATCGAGGCGTTGCACGTTTGGAGACAGCAAGCACTGGAGTCTTACATGCATCATGACTATCCATTCGATAAATTGGTCGAAAAAATTAACCCGGAAAGAGATGTCAGCCGCAATCCTATTTTTTCTTTTATGTTCCAATATATAGAGAAGGTAGAAGAGGAAAATATAATAAGCGGTTTGGAAATGACAGCCGTTGAATCCTATAATTCCATGACGAATTTTGATTTATCGCTCGTATGCATGGATCTGGAACATGGCGCTGGTTTGACTGTTGAATATCGCACGGATTTATTTAAGCCAGAAACGGTGCAACGGATGCTCGGATATTTGGGCAACATCATCGAACAGGTAGCCAATCAACCAGATATTCATTTCAAGCATATCGAATTATTGTCCGTGGAAGAAAAACAGGCAATGATCTCTGCCTATAAGGAAGTCTCTTTTACCAATGGGGATGAGCATAAAACGATTATCGAATTATTCGAGGAGCAAACGGAGAGAACCCCGGATCGAATTGCTCTCGCTTTTGAAGAGCAAGAACTGTCATATTCAGAACTGAATAAACGGGTCAATCAGCTGGCGCGGACATTGGTAGCTGAGGGCGTCCGTGCCAATCAATTGGTGGGGATCATCGCAGAACGGTCCATAGAGATGGTCGTTGGCGTGTTGGCCATTTTGAAAGCGGGTGGAGCCTATGTCCCGATTGACCCTGATTATCCAGAAGAGCGCATACGATACATGCTGGAACATTCGGGAGCAGAAGTTTTGCTGCTGCATCAGTCGGTACGCCATAAAGTGAATGCTGACCAAAAAATGATCATGCTTGACGATGAGGAGTCCTATCATCAGGAGAATACGAATCTGGGGTTACCTGTTCAGTTTGATCAGCTTGCTTATGTGATTTATACATCGGGCACTACGGGAACGCCAAAGGGAGTCATGATTGAACACCGTCAGCTTCATTCGCTTGCACAAGCATGGAAACAAGAATACAAGCTAGATGAATTCCCCGTCAGGAGTTTGCAATGGGCAAGTTTTTCTTTTGATGTGTTTACTGGTGATTATATGAGATGTCTGTTATACGGTGGGAAGCTGGTTATTTGCCCAAAAGATGCGAGAGTGGATTTGGAGCGCCTTTATTACCTGATGGAAAAGCATGAGATTAATTTGTTTGATTCGACTCCCGTCCTGGTGCTTCCTTTCATGGATTATGTCTATGAAAACGGACTCAACATAGACTTCATGAAAATATTGATTCTTGGCTCGGATCAATGCCCGTTACATGCCTTTCACAAGCTTGTCGATCGATACGGAAGTACAATGAGAATCTTAAACTGCTATGGAGTGACGGAGGCAGCTATTGATTCCTCCTATTATGAAAGGGTTGACCAGCAAGATTACAAATTTTTGCCGATTGGCAAGCCTTTGCCAGGGGTGAAGATGTACATTCTGGATGCTAATCTTCATGTGCAGCCTGTGGGTGTCCCGGGAGAACTGTATATTGGAGGCATGGGAGTAGGAAAAGGATATTTCAAGCAGCCAGATTTGACGAATCAAAAATTCGTTCCCAATCCATTTTGTATCGGCGAAAAGATGTATAAGACAGGGGATATGGCGCGATGGCTCCCCAGCGGAGATATTGAATTTTTAGGGCGATGGGATAATCAGGTGAAAATAAGTGGGAATCGAATCGAATTGGAAGAAATCGAAGCGGAATTACGAAGAATGGCTGATATTCGCGAGGCGATCGTTATCGCAAGAGCGGATGAATCTGGTCAAAAAAGGCTGGTTGCATTCTATGTAGCTGCAAAAGCTGTGGAATCGGATGTATTGAGGGAGTCGTTGCGGAAGTCGTTACCGGCATTTATGGTCCCATCCCATTTTGTTCAGCTAGAGGAAATACCAGTAACGCCGAATGGAAAGATTGATCGAAAAGTACTACTGGATATCAACATCGTCTTGCAGAGTGAAAGGGAATACGTGGAGCCCAATACGGACACCGAGAAGCTATTGGTGGCTGTGTGGCAAGACATTTTACATGAGAAAAAGATTGGGATTAGGGATCACTTCTTTGAGCTCGGTGGCGATTCTATCAAATCGATTCAAGTCTCCTCGCAATTGGCAGCTTTGGGATACAAAATGGAAATTCGGGATCTTTTCAAATATCCAACCATTGCAGAACTGAGTACAAAACTGAAACCGCTGAATCGAAAAATTGACCAGAAGGATATGGAAGGCGTTGTACCACTGACACCGATTCAGCATTGGTTGATGCAAGAACACAGTCAGCATCTCCATCACTATAACCAATCCTTTGTGTTGTACCGTAAAGAGCGGTTTGACGAGAGGATGGTTCGCAAAGTCATCGATAAGCTCGTACAACACCATGATGCTCTGCGAATGATTTTCCGCGAGACCAATACCGGCTATGAAGCTTACAATCGAGGCGTCAACACTAGCGGCATGTATAGTCTGGAGATTTGGGACTATCCAGACAAGAACGGGTCTGAGCTCGAACAAGCGATGGACTTGAAATGCAGTGAAATTCAATCAAGGCTTAACATTTTTGATGGTCAATTAATGAGGCTGGGGTTATTCCGATGCTCGGATGGCGATCACTTGCTGATTGCTATTCACCATTTAGTCGTAGACGGGGTATCATGGCGCATTTTAATCGATGATTTTAAAACAGCTTATGGGCAGCTCCTTCGTAACGAAGAGATACGTTTGCCTTTAAAAAGTGATTCCTTCCAATTGTGGGCGCAACAATTGAACGAGTATGCCAATAGCGAAAGACTTGAACAAGAGCGTGAATATTGGAATCGAATCGAGGAGAGGGATGCTCAAACGTTGCCAATGGATTACGATGAGCAAAAACCGCTTCGGAAAACAACCAGGACCAAAACGGTCACGATGGATCAGCAGCGAACCGAGGAGTTGCTAAAACAAGCCAATCGTGCCTATCAGACGGAAATCGATGAACTATTGTTGGCTGCTATTGGAATGGCCTTCAAAAAATGGGCGAATATCGATTGCCTTGCTTTGAATATGGAAGGGCATGGTAGGGAGTCGATTCTACCAGATCTGAACATGAACCGCACAGTAGGATGGTTCACGAGTGAATATCCAGTAATGGTAGACGTCGGGAATGAAATGAATCCGTCAGCTATCATTCCGAAAATCAAAAAAGAGGTACGAGGAATCCCACATAAAGGGATTCACTACGGTGTATTGAAATATTTGTCTGCAAAATCGCCAAACACCACCATGAATGTACAGCCTGAGGTCAGCTTTAATTATTTGGGACAATTTGATATGGATCGGAAGGGAAAGGATGACGACATTCAATTGTCCACATTCTCAGGCGGAGAATCAATGAGTCTGGAGCAGTTTCGGGAATGCAAGATTGACATTGAGTGCGTGGTGTTGAATGGAAGCTTTCACTTTATGATCGGTTATAGCGAGGCACAGTATAAAGCGGATACCATCGAACGACTTACTGCATGCCTCCAGGATAGTCTGATGGAGGTCATCCAACACTGCATGATGAAATTGCGCAACAGTCCTGACCATGAAATCGCTGGAGAATATGTAGATTTCGAAGCAGTGATAGACGGATTTTTCGACTCTTCTATGATGAATGATCTTCCTGGTGCAATTGCGGTGGTAGTTCAGCACGGCCAAGTGAAAGTGAAGAAAGCTTACGGTTACGCTAATCTATCAGAGAAAGTACCTATGAGTGCAGAGGAAACCGTAGTCAGGGTAGGATCGATTTCCAAGCTCGTAACAGTCGCTGCCGTTATGAAGCTAGTGGAGCAAGGGCTGATTGGATGGAACGAGGATGTTCAGCAATACCTCGATATTGAAATACCGAGAAGAGTGGAGGGACCACTAACGGTAGAACATTTACTCAGCTACACAACAGGGTTTGACTCGCCAGATGTGGGAAATGACCAGAGCTATAATTTTGGCGGGCGTGACCCCTTAACGTTACGAGAGTATATTCACCGATACATGCCAACCGTGGTATACAAACCTGGCGAACAATTTGGGAACGAGAATTTTGCCTTTATACTGGCGGGTTATCTCGTGGAAAGAGTTACGGGCGTTTCCTTTGATCATTTTGCAAGTGAGCATTTCTTTGCGCCTCTCGAAATGACAAACAGCAGTTTTCTACTACAACCAGAATTAGAGGCAAAAATGGCTACAGGCTATGATCTAGAAAATCAGGCGGTGCAAAAGTACGATTTCAGCCCTGCAATCTCACCAGACGGCAGCATGCTCTCCACGGGGAATGATATCGCTACATTCATGCTGGCTCTCTTAGGTGAAGGTGCTGATGGCAAAGAAAACATTTTAGAGGCAGATTCGATAGGAAAAATGTTCTCCAGTAAATCAGTCCCTCATCCAAAAGGGACGTCTACAGGGTATGGATTTACAGTAAAATTCCATCCAGAATACGTACATGAGAATGTTTTGGCGAAGGCAGGCGAGGTGATCGGCTTTCACTCATTTATGTGGTTCCTGCCAGAAAAACAAATGGGAGTCTTTGTTAGTACGAATAAAAGTCAATTCAACAAAATTGAATTTTTCGATTACTTCATGAAACGCTATCGTCCTGCGGAAGCGATCATCATGTAAATCAGTACCAAATCATATTCGTGTAAACGGGGGGCCACTATGAGCATGATGAAGACTAGTTCCATTAGTCGTTTTCCTAATACGAATGACGTAGGAATCGGTGTATCTGTCGGTACTTTTGGAGAACTTCTGCAGGGGATTCTTGAGGAAAATAATCTGGATTTTCTGGTTACTTTGCCTATCAAAAATACATCCTACGCTACTTTTTATTCGATTCCAACCTTACAGGAGATCGTCGTCGTGCCAAGCTCCAAGCAAAAATCAAAAAGGTTGGTCGAAAAAATCATTCAACACTATGGATTGCCAGCGGGTGGAATTTTAGAGATCAACTCCGAACTTCAGGTTGGAAAAGGCTTGGCAAGCTCATCAGCAGATTTGGTGGCTGCCTCCCGAGCGGTTGGGGATTGTTTTCTTATCAACATTGAGCCTTCCTTACTAGAGTGGTTTTTGTCGAGTATAGAGCCGACGGATGGCGTGATGTATGAGGGTTCCGTTTCTTACTACCACAAAGAAGTCAGATTGCGAGAATACATCGGGGAACTCCCGGCATTATGCATTGTAAGTATTGATGAGGGAGGAACCATCGATACTGTTGAGTTTAATAAGCGAACAAAGCCTTATACCCACGAAGAAAAGATGGAGTACAGCGTGTTGTTGCAAAAAATCACGAAAGCGATCAGAGAAAGAGATGTCCACACGATAGGCGCCGTGTCGTCCAGAAGTGCGATCTTGAATCAAAAAATTCTGCCCAAGAAGCTATTGCCGGAAGTCATGGAGATCAACGAGAAAATTGGAGGGTTAGGTACGGTTGTGGCACACAGCGGGACCAGCCTCGGTATTTTATTGTTGAAAGAAGAACCTGACTTCTATCAAAAGCTCGAACTGGGGTATAGATGGTTAAGTGAATTGAATAAAGAAGTGCATGTGTACCACACGTAGCGTTCGTATTGGGAGTGGATGACCGAGATGGAACAGCCAGTAAGCGTTAATGAAAAGGTATCTTTTCGGGCGTTGCTGAGCTTGAAAAGTTATCGCTATTTAATCTTTTCGCAATTTGTCTCGAATATGGGAGATGGAGTGTATCGATTAGCGCTTATTTGGCTAATGAAGGTTTTGACGGAAAGTCCTTTGTTAATGTCGATTTTATTGGCAGCGGAGACCATTCCATTGATCATATTCGGATTGTTTGCGGGCGTTATTGTTGACCGAGGAAATAAAAAGAGGATCATGGTCGTTTCGCATTTATTGAGAGCAGCGCTCATTTTGTGCATCGTTCTGTTGTTTTTGTTTAATAGGCTACATCCTGCTGCACTGATCATCATTGCCGTTTTGCTGACCACAGTCAGTGCCTTCTTTCGGCCAGCACTCACGGTAGCGATTCGGACACTGGTTCCCGAACAACATATGACGCAAGCCCAAAGCTTATCGCAGATGATTCAAACGATTGTCAGTCTGGCGGCTCCGGCATTGGCAGCGGGGTTGATCGCGTTTGGAATGGAATATGCTTTTATTTTGAATGTCGTCACCTATTTGTTAGGTGCACTGATTATTTTATGGATTAACGAGAAAGAGCTTGTCATTTCTACTGTCAGTGAGTTTACAGCCAAGATGATCATGACGGATTTGAAGGATGGAATCCATGCGATTACGAAGCATGACTTTTTGCGAAACTGCATGATTTATTTTACCATCCTCAATTTTTTGACGGCTCCAGAAACGATCCTGCTGCCACTGATCGTTTCCAATGTTACCGAATTGGCCATGCTCGAGATCAGCTTTTTTATCGGGATTTTGCTTGGGTCCCTCTGTATTAATTATTTGAATCGATATGATGCGATTATTTACATTTGCTGCGGCATTAGTCTGTTCAGCATCGGAATCGGGATGTTTGCATTTGGCATTCCGCTTGTTTGGCAAGTCATTTGTGTATTTGTGAATGGAATAGGCTCCGCATTTGTGAATATCAAAATGGGGACGTTGATCACCTTGATGGTGCCCAAAGAAGTCTTGGGAAGAGCATCGAGCTTGATTAGTGTAATGGTTCTGTGCGCTATGCCTGTTTCGGTCTTCCTGGTAGGTTTGACTACTGGTCTTGTTTCCATATTTACGATCTTTGGAATCATTGGCGGAGCGGGACTTCTCATTGTGGTTCTCATGCTGATGAATCCACACTTGAGAATGAAAAAAGAACAAAGCTACGAATATGTGGAACAAAAATCAGGAGGTATCTCTCTTTAGGGTAACTCCTGATTGGATCGTTACTCAGTCGGAAGCGAGGTGTACTTTTGCATGAGTGTAAAATTAACGGGCCGTATAGCTTCGACACCAAGCCGCCTCTTGCATGATGAAGTATTGGAACCACAGTTCAAATATGAAGTCGATCATTTGCTGCCTGGGTATATTCAGATTGAATTCGCCATGCTGTTGGAATATGTCAGGATGGGCTTGATTACACGACAAGACGCTTTGTCTATCGCACAGGCACTTCAGACCGCTACACCAGAAACAATCGCTCCTGACCCCGGACGGAACATGTCTGATATCTCTTTTGCCCTCGAGCGTTATATGGAAAGTTTGCTCCCCAGACCTGTACCGTGTTGGCATATGGATCGCAGCCGCAATGATGTTCAAGCGTGCGCCCAAGTGATGTTTGGTCGTACGCAATGGCTAGAGATAATAGGAGAATTGGGACAGCTGATTCAATCGATGCATAAACTGGCTGTTCAATATCGTTCGGTTCCCATGCCGGGATATACACACTACCAATCCGCACAATTGATTACCCCTGGATTCTATCTTTCCTCTATGAACAGTGAATTTTTGCAAGCCATGAACCGATGGATACAAATCTATGACGAAATAAATCAGTGCCCGCTTGGGGCAGGGGCCATGGCAGGGGTGGAACTGTCGTGGGACCGTCAACGGTTGTCCAAGTTGCTAGGGTTTCGACAGCCTCGGATAAGTGCGTTGTCGGCGGTTGCGTCTCGGGAGTGGGTCTTGAGGATGGCAGGAGAGCTGTCCACCTTCTCCGTATTGATCTCCCGGTTTACAACAGATTTGATTCAATGGGGCAGCAGCGAAATGAACTTCCTCCAATTGCCGGATGAGCTATCCGGAATATCTTCTGCCATGCCACAGAAAAGAAACTTCCCGATCCTCGAGCGTATCCGGGGGAAGAGTGCGCATCTAACCGGATTTTATATGGATATGGTGCTCGGTCAGCGCAATACAGCTTTCACGAATTTGGTAGAGACGTCCAAAGAGGCAGGCACTCATCTTCTGACGTTGTTTCGACAAACCAAAACGCTCTTGCGCCTGTTAAAGGCGGTGATCGATCATTTGCAATTCAATGAGGATCGTTTGCTCCATATATGTAAACGGGACTT
This sequence comes from Brevibacillus brevis NBRC 100599, assembly GCF_000010165.1. Lineage (NCBI taxonomy): Bacteria > Bacillati > Bacillota > Bacilli > Caryophanales > Paenibacillaceae > Brevibacillus > Brevibacillus brevis. Next base: position 5,466,864 of record NC_012491.1, on the reverse strand, counting down.
CTTTGGAGGATTTACCCTTGCGAATTTGCTGACGCTGGAGCATGAGATTCCGTATCGCACAGCACAGGTAATCGCAGGCATATACATCGTGCGCGCGCTGGAACACGGTGTATCGCCGGAGCCGGGAGATCCACGGCTACTCTACGAGGCTTGCGCGGAAGCAGGCTTTCAAGTACCGGATACGGCGGCACTCCTCGCTGCTTCTTTCGATGTGCAGGGGGGCTTGTACGCGAAGAAATCAGCGGGCTCCACGAACCCGGAGGAAGTACAGCAGATGCTGACAGCACAGAGGGAGCATGCAGAGGAGCTGCAACGGGAATGGCAAGATCGACAAGGGCAATTGCAGGCGATCGAAGAAAGGCGGGAGAGGGTATTGAAGAGGCTTCTTTCTGGCAAGCAAGGGAAGGATGTGAGCGTAGATGCGGTATGAACAGTTGGCAGATACGATCGGGGACACTCCTCTGGTCAAGCTGAGGCTTGATGAAAGGGCAGTGGGCTCCGTATTTGCAAAGCTTGAGTTAATGAATCCGTTTGGCATGAAGGATCGTGTAGCCAAGCAGTCGATCCTGGCAGCGATACAGTCGGGAGAACTTCAGGAGGGCATGCCGATTATCGAGAGCTCGTCAGGAACGTTGGCTTGCGGCTTGGCCTTGGTTGGGCGTCAGTTGGGGCATGACGTACACATCGTGACTGATCCGAGAATTGACCCGATTACCTATGCCAAGTTGACCTCGCTTGGCTGCCACGTTCACGTCGTTTCGCAGATGGGAAAACAAGGGTGGCAAAGCGCCAGACTGGAGCGACTCCAAGAATTAATGAGCGAGTATCCAGGAGCGTTCTGGCCTCGCCAATACGATAATCCGGAAAATCCGCGTGCCTATGCTGCGCTGGCATCCGAGTTGATGCAAGACCTCGATCGAATTGACGTACTTGTTGGTGCAGTCGGCAGCGGAGGCTCCTTGTCTGGGACCGCCAGAGAATTGAAGCGTGATTATAAGGAGCTGCGCGTCGTGGCGGTTGATGCAGCAGGGAGTGTGATATTCGGACAGCCCGATCAGCCGACGCGTCTACAAGGTGGCTTGGGAAACAGCTTGATCGCCGAGAATGTAGACTTTTCCATGATCGATGAAGTGCATTGGTTGAACGATGCTGAGGCATTTGCGGCTACGTTGCAGTTGGCCCGTAATGAGCATATTTTTGCTGGCAACAGCTCGGGTTCCGTGTACGCCGTAGCCAACTGGTTAGCGAGCCAGGTCGGGAGCGAGTGTAATATCGTCGCCATATTGCCGGATCGAGGGGATCGTTATGTCGATACGATCTATAACCACTCTTACCGGGAGAGCAAGGGTCTAATGCAGATGAACCTGCGAGACACGCCGCAATGTGTGGAACCAAAGACAGTCGTGACTAGTTGGTCCTATTCTAAATTGATGGGGATGTATCCGAATGAACAAACACTTTCTGTTCGTTGAAGCGAATACGACGGGGACAGGTATGCTCGCTATGAAAAAGGCGCGTAAATTGGGGTTTACACCCGTATTTTTCACAGAGAAGCCTGAACGTTACCACGGTTTGAATGAGTTGGAATGTCATGTAGTCGTGACAGACACGAATTCCCAGGCAGAGCTGACTGACAGTGTAGCACAAGTGAGTAAGGAAGGCAGAGAGATAGCCGGAATCATGTCGACAAGCGACTATTACCTCGAATCGGTTGCCAAGCTGGCCCGGAAATTCGGTTGGATAAGCAATTCGCTGGAGGCAATTGAGGCCTGCCGCAATAAAGCGATATTTCGCGAGAAGCTTCAGAGGCATCAAGTGTCTCAGCCTACATTTTTGGCAATAAGCTCTATGGAGCAATTGCTGGAAGCGCGCTCTTCCATTTCTCTGCCCTGCGTGGTGAAGCCCGCTGACGATAGCGGGTCCAATAACGTGCGGCTGTGCTTTAGCTGGGATGAAGTGGAGCATATGGCAGCGGAAATCCTTGCCATCAAGTACAATGCGCGCGGTCAGGAAACAGCTCGGACAGTTCTTCTCGAGCAGTATGCCGAGGGCCCTGAATTTAGCGTGGAGACGTTTTCATGGCAAGGGCAATGCTTTGTTATCGGCATTACCCAGAAACGGTTAACGGGATATCCATTTTTCGTGGAAGCAGGGCATATTTTCCCTGCACCGTTGTCCGTAGAAGAGAAACAGGAGATCGAGCGAACAGTGGAAAGGGCATTAGCGGCGGTGAAGTACCAGTTCGGTGCTGCCCATACGGAAGTGAAGTGGACATCAGCAGGTTGTGTTGTCATCGAAGTCAACGCAAGGCTTGCCGGAGGAATGATTCCAGAGCTGGTTCGCCGATCCACGGGGATTGATCTGCTTTTGCAACAGATTCGGTGTGCGGCTGGACTTGAGCCAGAATTGTCTCAAACCATCGAAGAGCAACGCTGTGCAGGCATTCATTTTCTCGTGTCTGAGAGTCAGGGCACCTTTGGCGGGATAAAGGGAATGGATACCGTTCGCAACCTGCCGGGGATTGCTGAAGTGGCGATTCATGCGAAAATCGGACAAAACGTCCAGCCTCCGCAAAATTTTTCGCATCGTCTCGGCTATGTCATCGTGGAAGGCAAGCATTACAGTGAGACCGCTGAGTTGATCGAGCAGGTGAAAGACAGCCTGAGTGTACAAGTAGGTCAACAATTGGAGAGTGGGGTATGAAACCGTTGATAGAATTGAGAAGCGATACATTCACTTTGCCGACAAGTCAGATGATGGATGCCATTCAAGGGGCGGTACTCGGTGACGATGTGTATGGGGAAGATCCTACGGTTCGCCAATTGGAGCAAGAAGCGGCGCGGAAGCTGGGCAAAGAGGCAGCCATTCTCATGCCGAGTGGAACGATGGCCAATCTGGCGTCCTTAATGGCGCATTGTCCTCGCGGTTCCAAAGTCATTGTAGGCAATGAGACGGACATTTACATCTATGAAGCGGGTGGCGCAGCTGTGTGTGGTGGCATTATGTACGAGCCGATTCCGACGCAGCCAGATGGAAGGTTGGGCATCGCTGATATGGAGCGGGTATTTCCGTTGGAGCCAGAGGATCCACAATTCGCACTGCCTTCCCTGATCTGCCTGGAAAACCCGCATAACCGGATGGGGGGACGTGTCCTGCCGCTGTCTTATTTGGAAGAGGTTCGCGCATTTGCAAACGAAAAGTCGGTGCCTGTTCACATGGACGGTGCACGCTTGTTCAATGCGGCTGTTGCTCTTGACGTGGATGCGGCTGAGATTGCTCGTTATGCGGATTCCGTACAAATATGTCTGTCGAAAGGGTTGTCAGCACCGATTGGTTCCCTTGTCGTCGGAACAGAAGACTTTATTCAGAAAGTGTATCGTCTGCGCAAAATGCTGGGTGGCGGTATGCGTCAGGCAGGGATTATTGCAGCGCCAGGCCTGGTTGCCTTGCAGCAAATGACGGATCGATTGGCAGTCGATCACGCTAACGCCCTACGCTTGGCACGTGGTCTGGCGGAGATTCCAGGAATCGTGACTCATGTGGAAGATGTAGAGACCAATATTGTGTTCTTCCGGATTGAACACCCAGTCCATACGTGGCAGACCTTCATAGAAGCAGCGCAAGCACATGGGCTGCGCGTAGCTGAGCTCGGTCACGGCAGAATTCGAGCGGTGACTCATTCTGGTATTGAGACAGCGGATATCGACAAGGCGCTAGTCATTGTACGTGAACTGTTGCAGTTCCAAACGGTGTAGAGCAGATAGGTTCGCTCCCCCTTTATTTGAAGGGGGATTTATTATTAAGGTTTATAAAAGAATATAAAATCATTTGATTTTTTCAAATCTTTTAAAGGGAAAATATTTTCAAATAACAGAAAATTATTTAATATTAAAAAGACAGGCCTTGGGATGTATTACCCGTTATGGAAAAGGCTTGAAAACATGTGAAAGAGGGGGAAATGATTTGAAAAAAGGGAGAGGTTGGTTAAAGCCGTTGGCGTTGCTCTCTTTAACCGGCGCGCTATTGGTCGGTTGCTCAAGCGGGAACAATGCTTCGCCAGGAACTACAACACCAGCACCAACAAAAAAACCGGTGGAGCAGGTGGCTCCTCAGGCGACCAGTACGGATGATGAGAAACCAATAGACGGTGGAACGTTTACGCATTCTACGACGTCTGACATCGTCACGCTCAATCCGATTTTCGGGAATGATACAGCATCCGGGGACGTTATGGAGTACACTCAGGCGTATTTGTACAATCGGAACCCGTCTTTTGATTTAGCAGTTTACCCTTGGTCCCTTGCAGCCGAGTTGCCGAAAATAAGCGAGGATGGCCTCACCTATACCATCAAGATGAAGAATAATGCGAAATGGTCCGATGGAACGCCAATCACGGCTGACGACTTGATTTTTACCATTAATGCCATCAAAACTCCTGAGACTGGATCACCAGAAATTACGAAATACGACAAAGTGAAAGAGATGAAAAAGCTGGATGATTACACCGTAGAAATCAAATTGAAACAATTGTACGCTCCATTTGCTTTTGGATTAATGCAAAAGTTGGCACCAGCCCACGTGTTGAAAGACGTACCGTTTAAAGATTTGCAAGCACATTCTTACGGAAAAGATCCAGCCAAGACACCTACTTCCGGACCGTACAAATGGACCGAGTGGAAACAAAAGGAATTCCATGTGCTAGATGCTAACCCAAATTATTGGGGTGAAAAGAAGCCGCATATTCAAAAGGTTGTGTACAAAATCTATGCGGATCAAAACACACAAGTACAGGCTTTGATGAAAGGCGACGTTGACTTGGTAGATTCCATTCCTGTCACGCAGCTCGAAGCGGTGAAGGCGAAAGGAACGATCAACATTTCGACGGAGCCAGGTCCTAGCTATGAATATTTTGCCTTCAACTTTGACAAGAAGAACTTCCCGAATAACTACGGGTTGTTTGAAGGTCAAAAAACGCGTCAGGCCATTGCCCACGCAATCAATCGTCAAGGTATTATCGACAATATCTTGAAAGGAACCGGAAAAATTATGGATGCACCGTTCCTGCCAGGTACATGGGCAGACCCGGGCGATGCAGCAGTCCATTACGAATATAGTGCAGAGAAAGCTAAACAATTGCTGAAAGAAGACGGATGGGTAGCCGGGGCAGATGGAATTCTTGCCAAAGACGGCAATCGCTTCTCCTTTGAATTCATTTTCAACTCGGGGAACAGTCGCCGTGAACAGGCAGCAGTCGTTATTCAGCAAAACCTGAAAGAGATCGGAATTGAAGCGAAGCCAAAAGCACTAGACTTCTCGGCTCTTGTCGATCAGTATGCCAACCCTGGTAAATTCCAGGTTCTGTTACTCGGCTGGCAATTGTCTGATCCAGATCCGGATGGCATTTCTACGTTCGGGAAAAAGGCATTCCCGCCTGGCAACAACGCTGGCTGGTACGACAATCCGAAGCTGGATGCGCTCTGGGAAAAAGCTGTATCTACGGTCAAACAAGAGGAACGCGCTGCAATCTATAAAGAAGTCGGAAAAGAAATCTCGACGAACCTGCCATACGTATTCATGTATCAGTACGGAACGCCACGAGGCATGACTTCTCGCGTCAAATATAAGGATGAGTTTAAACCAGTATCCATGATTCCATATGGGGAGACCTTTGGCTTCCTGAACTGGTGGATCGACGATACCAAAAAATAAGCTCGGCTGGTAGCGGTTAGCAATAGGAAAAGGGGGGAAGGGCAGCCTCATTGCCCCTTCCCCTTTCAAACGAAAGGAGGATGCTGATTGACTGAATATTTAGTACGCCGCGTACTACAAGCCGTGCTTGTTTTATTTTTGATCACAGTAGTTTCGTTCGGACTCATGCATGCAGCACCCGGAGGACCGCTAAAAGTCATGCTCTCACCGGGAATGTCTCCTGAAGCACAGCTTATTCAGATGAAAAATATGGGGTTGGATCAGCCTGTCTATATTCAATACATGAAATGGGTCGGTAATTTGCTGCAAGGAGATTTGGGCCATACCTTTAAAAATAACGTTCCTGTTGGCGATATTTTGTGGCCGACGGTTTGGAATACGTTTGTGCTCATGTCTGTAGCGTGGGGGCTTTCCATGCTGATCGCCATCCCGTGGGGCATCTACAACAGTACAAAGCAATACGGTCTGTCTGACCAGATCGCCTCCATCGTTGCCTATCTCGGATTTGCGATGCCGACCTTCTGGTTTGGGATAATGCTCCAACAGTATTTCGCGATGCAGTTGAACCTGCTCCCACTATCTGACATGTACACGATGGGAAAAGAGGGACAAATAAGCGACCTCATTTTGCACTTGATTCTACCTGTTACGGTGTTAACACTGGTGAACATCGCAGCCTATGTCAAATATACGCGCGCCAGTATGCTGGAGGCTTTGGAGCAAGACTATATTCGGACGGCACGTGCCAAAGGGATGAAGGAAAGACGCGTGATTTTCCGCCATGCTCTGCGGAACGCATTGATCCCTGTCGTGACGATCATCGGTTTGGATTTGCCGACGTTGGTAGCAGGTGCAGCATTGACAGAGAGTGTATTTAACTGGCCAGGCATGGGCCGTCTGTTTGTGGAAATGGCTGTAGCGCGTGAGTATTCTGTGTTGATGTCGATCACGTTGCTGATTTCACTGATGGTGATTATCGGAAACCTGTTAGCCGATTTAATCTACGCACTGGTTGATCCACGAGTGCAGCTTGGACGTAAAGGAGGCAGGGCAGCATGAGTCAAGTGCAGCTTCAAGATGACACTGTTGTTGAACCGAATCGACCAGGTGGACAGCTTCCGACAAATTCTGTTGGGGAAAAGCCTCCTGGGCTATGGAAAACCGCGGGCAAAAAATTTATGCGCAATCCGTATGCCGTTGGTGGCTTGATCGTGCTCCTGTTTTTTGTTGGGATCGCCGCGGGTGCCGATTGGGTTGCACCGCATGATCCGGCAAAGGTTGATTTTATGATTACCAACCTGCCTCCTGGAACAGAAGGGCATGTGCTCGGAACAGACGAGCTCGGTCGTGATATCTTGTCCCGCCTCATTCATAGCAGTCGGGTGTCTATGCTGGTCGGCTTCAGCGTTGCTTTTGCTGCGGTCGTCATCGGGACGCTGATTGGAGCGATTTCTGGTTACTTTGGCGGCTGGATTGATACCTGCTTCATGCGTCTCGTGGACGTAATGAACTCCATTCCGAGTCTGTTTTTTAACATTCTGGTTTTGGCGCTTTTCGGAGCGGAATTTGTCTACATGATCCTGATTTTGTCGCTGACGAGCTGGACAAGTGTGGCACGTCTGGTGCGCGGGCAGTTTTTGCAGCTACGGGAAATGCAGTATGTGGAAGCGGCGAGAGCGATCGGCGTTTCGCACTGGGGCATTATTACGCGTCACCTGATACGCAATGCAATGGCTCCCATCATTGTGTACGCGACTCTCATGGTTGGTTCGGCCATTCTGTCAGAGTCAGGTCTCTCCTATTTAGGCTTGGGGATTCAACCACCTGAAACAAGCTGGGGATTAATGCTGAGCAAGGCACAGGAATTCATGCTGGTCGATCCTTTGCAAGCACTTTATCCTGGTCTTTGTATTTTACTCGTGGTGCTAGCGGTGAACTTCGTCGGAGACGGCATCCGCGATGCATTCGACCCACGGAATAAAAAGAAAAACCCGAAAAGGAGGCTGAACAAGTGGAACGCAACATCCTCGAAATAAAAAATTTGACCACTTGCTTCTTTACGGATGACGGCACGGTCAAGGCCACGGATCGAGTGAGCATCAACGTTGGCAAAGGACAGACGGTGTGCTTGGTAGGGGAATCCGGTAGCGGGAAGAGTGTGACGTCACTTGCAGTCATGCGACTGATTGATTATGCGGGCGGATTTATTCAGAGTGGGAACGTCATGTTTCACGGTCAGGATCTGGCGGCAAAGGACTTGGATGAAATGATGCACGTTCGCGGAAACAAAATCGCGATGATCTTCCAAGACCCGATGTCGGCTCTTAATCCGGTGTTTACGGTAGGCGACCAAATTGCGGAGAGCTTGATGCTGCATCAAAATATGAGCCAGCAGGATGCGTTCAAAAAAGCAATCGATATGCTTCGTCTGGTTGGGATCCCGGCGCCGGAAGTACGAGTGAAACAGTACCCGCACGAAATGTCTGGAGGGATGTGCCAGCGTGTGGTCATCGCGATGGCCCTGGCTTGTAACCCAGAAATGCTGATAGCAGACGAGCCGACAACAGCTCTTGATGTAACGGTTCAGGCGCAAATTTTGGATTTGCTCAGACGGCTGCAAAAGGAATTGGGCATGTCGATTTTGCTGATCACCCATGACATGGGGGTAGCAGCAGAGATGGCGGATCGAATCGCGGTGATGTATGCAGGAACGATTGTGGAGGAGGGAACGGTCGAACGGATATTTGACGAGCCCCGGCATCCTTACACGATTGGCTTGCTGCAGTCTATTCCCGGATTTGAAGGAGAGCGCGGCGGAGAATTGTACACCATCCAAGGCACCATCCCGAGCATCACTCAATTGCCGACGGGCTGCCGTTTTCACCCGCGTTGTCCGTATGCGATCGACAAATGCCGAAAAGAGGAGCCCATTTTGCGCGAGGTTGTTACGGGACAACAAGTGGCTTGCTGGTTGAACGAAGATGTCAGCAACCACTTCAGAATAAATCAGCGTGCCAATTCAGTCGCTGGAAGCAAAGCAGAGGTGAACCGCCAATGAACCGGGAATATTTGATCGAAGCCAACCATATCAAAAAGTATTTTCCGATTAAGGCCGGCTTGTTGAGCCGTGTCATCGGTCATGTAAAAGCCGTAGATGATGTATCTTTTGGAATTCGCGCAGGGGAGACATTTGGGCTCGTGGGGGAATCCGGCTGCGGGAAGTCGACACTGGGGCGTGTCGTGCTGAATTTGCAAAGGGCGACAAGCGGAGAAGTGCTGTTTGACGGAACTAATATCCATCAGGTGAATAGACAAGAGAATTTGAAGCTGAGACGGGATATGCAGATTATTTTTCAAGACCCGTTTGGTTCGTTGAATCCACGATTTTTGGTAAGTGATATTATTGGAGAGCCTTTGCGGGTTCATCTGCGGGCTTCTGCAAAGGAAATGGATGAGCGAGTAGTCGAGCTGATGAGTCTGGTGGGACTCGATCCTTCGAGACGAAATCGGTATCCGCATGAGTTTTCCGGCGGACAGCGGCAACGGATCGGTATTGCGCGGTCAATCGCACTCTCACCACGGTTTATTGTGGCGGATGAGGCTGTTTCTGCGCTGGATGTATCCGTACAGTCACAGGTTTTGAACCTGATGATGAAATTACAAAAAGAGATGGGGCTGACCTATCTATTTATCGCGCATGGTCTGAATGTGGTACGCCATATTTCTGATCGGGTAGGCGTGATGTACTTGGGGAAAATGGTGGAGATTGCACGAACGGATGACTTGTTTGCACAGCCACTGCATCCGTATACGGCGGCATTGTTGTCGGCGATTCCGAAGCCCACTCCGCATCGTAGACAAGAGCGGATCGTCCTGCAAGGGGATGTACCATCTCCGGCCAATCCGCCGTCAGGTTGTCGTTTTCATCCTCGTTGTCCGATGGCGCAGGAGAGATGCAGCAAGGAGATTCCCGAGCTTATAGAGGTTGGGCAGGATCGGCAGGTCGCGTGTCATTTCCCTTTAGCATAGAGAGAAAGAGAAAGAGAAAGAGAAAGAGCCACCTAGGATGGGTGGCTTCTTCTATTCTCAAAACACGGTTATCCCTCCTGAAAATCATAAATGGAACTCGTCCCATTGTTCTGATGTGTTTGATATATAATTTTACAAAATTTACATATATATCTAGACGAAGGTGGATTCGCTTTGGTACATATAAATCAGAGTTGCCGGATTGTATCGGAATGGGGGATATCTTCGCTGTGACTATATTAGGCTATGAACGGGAGGGTTGTATGCATGGTGCAACATAAAGGGAAATGGATGATCACCATTGCGATGGCAGTATGTCTGATTGTGGTTCTTGGCTTTGGCAATCAACAAACAATGGCGACTGCGCCAACAAAAAAACCAGTGATAAATGTTATGGGCAGCGATCCTGTGAATATCAATTCACACCGAAGCTTTGTCACCGTTCAAGGAGAGTGGATTTTTTATAACAACGATGGCTTATACAAAATCAAACAGGATGGAAGCTCTCTTCAAAAGTTGAGCAGTGATTGGGCCGATAATCTGAATGTTGTAGGGGACTGGATTTACTATACGCGCAACAAGCCTAGGAAAGAAATCTATCAGCTTGAGATGCCCGCTTACGATATCAATGATACGTATGAAGATGTGACGGAGCTCATGAAAATCAAGACAGACGGCAGTTCGAAAACAGTCATCAAAAGTGGAAGCCTTGCGGAAGGGGACCCCAATAACGTACAGAAATTGTATGTAGTGGGAGATATCATCTACTACGCAGATGGTTATGGTCGCTTGTACAGGATGGACACGAGCGGCAAAAATCAAAAAAAGCTACTTGATCAGTTTGAGGAAGTTTATTTCTATCAAGATTGGATTTTTTACACCAATGAGAGTCGTCAACTATACAAAATGAAGCGGAATGGAACGCAGAAAAAGCTCGTAAGCAAAGACAAAGAGCTGACCCTTGTCGGTCTGTCTGGCGATTTCATTTACTATACAAAATGGGTAGACTCCAGTGGAGTAGAAGATGTTTATAAAATAGGATTGAAGGATGGGAAGACTTCTCTTGTCAAGAAAGGGTTGCGTTCAGCTGACAATCGGATCATCATTGCCGGGAACCATTTATATTATATGTTTTATATGTCGGAAATGTATGACTCACTAACGGTAGGACGAATGAACTTGGCGGACGGGAAAACAACCCCGCTGTATCGATTAATCCGCTACTCTAGTCAACAGATGAACATCGGAGGCGATTTTATCTTTTTTGACAACGATAGTGCTTCCGATAGTTCAAAAGTCGACATATTTAAAGTGAAATTGGGAGAGAACCAAGTGGAAAAGGTAGGACCAAAAGCGAAGTATAGAGGAAAATAACAAATGAATCGCGTCGTCACGTGTGAGTGTTATGGTTGGGGTAATATTCGGCAAATTTGCTTGTGCTATATTCGGCTATGAACGGGAGGGTTGCATGCATGGTGCAACATCAAGGGAAATGGATGATCACCATTGCGATGGCAGTATGTCTGAGTGTGGTTCTTGGCTTTGGCAATCAACAAACAATGGCGACTGCTCCAACAAAAAAACCAGTGATAAACGTTTTGGGCAGCGATCCTGTGAATATCAATTCATACCGCAGCTTTGTCGCCGTTCAAGGAGAGTGGATTTTTTATAACAACGATGGCTTATACAAAATCAAACAGGATGGAAGCTCTCTTCAAAAGTTGAGCAGTGATTGGGCCCATGATCTGAATGTGGTAGGTGACTGGATTTACTATACGCGCAATAAGCCCGTGAAAGAATTCTATCAGCTTGAGATGTCCCCTTATGAGATTGGCTATACGTATGAAGATGTGATGGAGCTCATGAAAATCAAGACAGATGGCAGTTCGAAAACAGTTATCAAGAGCAGTAGTCCTGCGGAAGATGACCCCAATAACGTACTTAGATTGTATGTAGTGGGAGATATCATTTATTACGCGGATAATAAAAGTCATTTGTACAGAATGGACACGAACGGCAAAAATCAAAAGAAGCTACTTGATCGGTTTGAGGAAGTTTATTTCTATCAAGATTGGATTTTTTACACCAATGAGAATCGTCAACTATACAAAATGAAGCGGAATGGAACGCAGAAAAAGCTCGTAAGCAAAGACAAAGAACTGACCCTTGTCGGTCTGTCTGGCGATTTCATTTACTATACAAAATGGGTAGACCATGGAGTCGTCGATGTTTATAAAATAGGATTGCAGGATGGGAAGACTGCTCTAGTCAAGAAAGGGTTGCCACCAGCAGAGAAACCGATCATTATAGCTGGGAATTATCTATACTACATCTCAGAAATAAACGGCGAACAAATGGTAGGCCGAATGAATATGACGGACGGCAAGACAACTCCACTGTCTCCATTGGGTTTACGGCTAAACATCGGGGGAGATTTCATCTTTTTTTACGACTATCAAACTTCCGATCATGATAAAAAAGAACTATTCAAAGTGAAGATGGGCGAAAACAAAGTGGAAAAGGTAACCCCAAAGGCGAAGTAAGGATAAGAGCCACCCCAAGGCGGGTGGCTCTATTGTTATGGGCTAATTCCTTGAGCATTCAACTGAAGCCAAACAAGAAAGTAGAAGCGATGAGCGCACTAAACGGGCAGCCTGACGATCACCCACGAATCAATGGCAAAGTACCGACTGTCGCCGAAATGGGTTAACACCAATCCACACGAATAACAAAATCAAGAACACGAGCATATACTGATATGGTATCTTCACTTTCTTCTCGAGGCCGCCATTTAGCTTGAAGGCGAGAACGCCGAGTGTGATACTGACTTATTCAAGGTTGGGCAAGTCTACTTGATCTATCGAAAATGCGTGCTATGGCAATGATATAGGAAAGTGGTTTCATTTTTCGCTATGATGGAATTCATTCTGACTAACTCCTTTTCGCTTGGATTATCTTTAAGTAAGGCAAGGATTGAGGATGTCAATGGTGCCAATGGGAGCGGCATTGTCTGTAACAAAACCGTCACGAACAGTGGAAAAGCAGCACCTAGAAGAGGGGTCTAAACAAAATTAGAACGGCATAAGGTAAGGGGTATTACCTAGACGGATGAAGGTCATAATGAGCATTTCGTGTTTGATAGAGGTGAAAAATGGGCAGACCAATAAGGGAGCGTTTCGTTACGAAGTACACCCAGTATACCGATAGGGGGAATGCGGAATTGTTGAGTTCATTTAAACCGCTAAAGAGAATCGAAGAAAACAGCAAGATTGTACAGCAGACGATCCAGTACATAGGGAATCAAAAAGTTAGTACGATAACGATAGAAACGCCTAAAAAACTACCTAAATGTAGGTAGTTTTTTCCTATTTGTAGAATCTGAATAAAATGTTAAAATAATGTAAAACTTTACCAGAAGGAGAGGTTTACAGGTGCTAAAGAATCTCGTGCAGAGCCATGTGAAGATTGTTTTTTCTGTTCTTGGCATCTTGTTCGTTCTGGTTTCATGGCTCGTATTTGAATTGTTAAAAGGTTTGCTGCCAGATTTGATAGCAGTCATACATAAGTGGATGTTTCAACCGATTGAATGGCTGTTTATCCTGGCACCGCCACATGAGGAAAACAAGCTAGCTTCATTAGGCTCTGTTCTAGGCTTGTCTATCTTGTATTCCGCTATTTTGGCAGGAATGGTATTCATCGTTTTGTTCATCTGCAACAAGATTAGAGGGAACGAGATCGAGTTCCAGATGGAAGTGAAATATTGTGAGAAAGAATTGGCCAATGCGATTTACAGCTTGGATGGGAGCGGTCAATCAACAGCTATTATTAATGCGAATGCGATCACGTTTATGAAGGCATTTGAAATGGAAGTAAAGACGATTTATGGTTTGAAACCGGACGAGCTATGCTGCTATTGGATCGTACCTACGAATAATGACAAGCAGTTTGAAGTGTTTTACTTAACCGAGTTGAAAGATTTTGACACAGTACGTACGCTACTACTGTCTTCCATGCTTCAAGAGGATTGCAGAATTGCCGATAAACAAGTAAAGGGACGTATTCAAAACACGGACATCGAACAATTTGCAATTGTGAAAAATTTCGGCAAGTTCCGACTTGGATTTGCGGTCGCTGTTTACAAGAATGACACATTTACTCCCGAAAATATGCAGGAGTTCGAGCGGTTGACAACGTATATGTTACTATTAGGGTTTGTTACCAAGTTTGTGAATAAGGTCAAAACTTTAAAGAGAGCTAGTTAGGAGTGGGATACGATGAAATTAGCTGAGTTCTTCGCGAAAAGAGGTAACGAAACTGCTGTTTACTCGAAAAATCTCTCTTCCAAGAAGAAGATTCCCAACAGCAAATTTACTCCTGGCTTCGCTAGCTTAAAACAGATTATAGATGAGCATAGTCCGAGTGAAGGACATGATAATAAAGTGGTCGGAGGAAAATGACACTGCCTGTGAGCAGTGTTATTTTTTTTTGGATACCTTTGGATAGAGAAAAAGCCACCTGATGAGGGTGGCTTTAGTTTTGGGAGATCTCTACACGGTGTTTGCTTTTTCTGTGGGACCATATCAGGACAGGGACTAGCAACAGCGATAATGCGCCCCCGGCAAGCGAAAGTGTTGCGTAGCTGGCATTGGCGACGACCATACCAGATAGGGCTCCACCGGATGCACCAGCCAAGGCAATCAAGACATCAACCGTTCCCTGCGTTTTCGCGCGAGTGGCGGGCTGCGTTGCATCCACGATGAGCGCTGTGCCGCTAATTAATCCAAAATTCCAGCCCAGTCCGAGCAGCACAAGAGCGGTGATGAGCAGCGGCATCGAATCGGCTGGGGCAAAAGCAGCAGTCAGGCTGGCTGCAAGCAGTATGACACCTGAAGCATAGGCCATTGTGGAGCGACCGATCTTGTCAACGAGTACACCCGTCAAGAGCGAGGGAAGGTACATCGCACCGATATGAAAACCGATGACGATGCCTACTTCTGAGAGACCATGTCCGTGGTGCTTCATATGTACAGGCGTCATCGTCATAATGGCGACCATGACGATCTGCGTCAAAATCATGACGGTGGCTCCCACGATGATTCCCCGGTTGTTGCTTGCAAGCTGATTCTCATTCAGACAGGCCGACGAGCTCTGATTCACCTGTTGTGCTTCGGCGATTGCTTTCGAAACAATGAACGGGTCCGGGCGAAGCAATACCCAAAATACGAGACCTGCAAGGATGAAGGCTGCGGCACCCAAGATGAAAGGACCAGCAAGTGCGGGGACACCAATGGATGTAGCGAATCGTCCCATGACTTCCACCAGGTTTGGTCCTGCAACGGCCCCGAATGTAGTGGAGACCATGGCAATACTCACGGCAGTCGCTCGCTGTTTAGGCTTTGCCAAGTCTGTGCCTGCATAGCGGGCTTGCAGGTTAGTAGCTGTGCCAGCCCCATACAAAATTAAGGAAGCAAATAGAAGGACAATACTGTTTTCGACGGCTGCGAGCACCACCCCAATTGCCCCAATCCCTCCGGCTAAAAAGCCGCTAGCGAGCCCTAAACGGCGTCCAAAGCGTTGAGAGAGTCGACCGACCAGCAACGCAGCGACAGCAGAGCCAAGTGTGAGCAATGCGGCAGGGATGCCCGCGAGACTTTCCGAACCGAGCATATCCTGAGCGAGGAGAGCCCCTACGGTGACACCTGCCGCAAGTCCTGCACCACCGAAAATTTGTGAGATGACGACAATCCAGAGCGTTCGTTTGTATAGTCTTTGCTGCTTGTCTGGGGAGTCGATGTAGCTTTGTAAATCTTCAGGTTTGAGTGACATCTGATCCACCTTTCTATGGAGCGAAAGCTTTCGTAAGTTATGAAATTTCAGTCATTGCTTCGTGTGGAAATGAATGGGTAATTTGCATTCAGTATAGTATTGGCGACGGGTAAACACAAGGAGAATCCGGCTGAAGAAACACTTAGCAAAAGCAAAAACACCAAGGGCGGTAATAGCGGCTATTTGTGCCAGGGAATTGACGTTAAACGGTTCTTTTGCATAGGGACTGTAAGCAGGCAATTTACGAAAGATGAAACAGACCAATTACGAGGAAGGACACAAATTGGATGGTTCATAAAAGTCAAGATTGGATCATGAAGGAAGAGGCCGCTTCCTTTATAATCAGCCCAGAAACATCACTCATGCAAACAACACGGAAGGATAGTGAGGTGGGAAAAATGTTGATTCAAGGGCAAACGCCGCTCTTTAACGGGTTGAGAAAGCATGCCCAGAAGAATCCAATCCAATTCCATATACCAGGTCATAAGAAAGGGAAAGGGATGGATCCTGAATTTCGATGGTTCATGGGAAAAAATGCACTTTCCATCGATCTGATTAACATTGAACCATTAGATGATCTGCATCAACCAAAAGGAATTATCAAACAAGCGCAGGAATTGGCAGCTGAAGCCTTTGGCGCTGATCACACCATATTTTCTGTTCAAGGCACGAGCGGAGTCATCATGACGATGATTATGGCAGTATGTAATCCTGGCGATAAGGTCATCGTGCCACGAAATGTACACAAATCTATCATGAGCGGCATTGTTTTATCTGGTGCGACTCCTATCTTTTTACATCCAGAAATAGACCCTATTTTCGGGATCTCACATGGAATCACACCACAGGCTGTGGAAAAAGCATTGGAACAGCATCCCGATGCAAAAGCAGTCCTCGTCATCAACCCAACCTATTTCGGAATTGCCGGTGACTTGAAGAGTATCGTTCAAATTGCGCATGCCAGAGGGGTGCCTGTACTCGTAGATGAAGCGCATGGCTCACATGTTCACTTCCATCCCAAGCTTCCCCTATCGGCGATGCAGGCTGGTGCAGATATGGCAGCAAGCAGTATGCATAAATTAGGAGGCTCTCTGACGCAGAGTTCGTTGTTGAACATGCAGGGAAATCTCGTCTCGTTTCAGCGTGTACAAGCCATCTATAGCATGCTCACGACGACATCCACCTCCTATTTACTGCTCGCCTCGCTCGATGTGGCGAGAAAGCGGTTGGTTACATCCGGGAAAATGCTATTGGATCAAACGATTCAGCTCGCAAACGAAGCACGGGCACAAATCAATAAAATAAATGATTTGTACTGCATTGGGAGAGAAATTATCGGGACAAATGGAGCGTTTGCCCATGATCCGACCAAGCTGGTCATCTCGGTAAAAGACCTTGGCATTACGGGATATGAAGCGGAAAAATGGCTCCGTGATCGCTTTAACATTGAGGTAGAGCTATCTGACCTGTACAACATCGTTTGTATTATCACACCAAGCGATACGAGAGAAGATTTGCAAATCCTTGTCTATGCCTTGGAGGAACTGGCTGCCGGGTCCGAGGATCAAGGAAACAGAAAAGCCCGCCCGAAAATGCAGCTCCCGAAAATACCAGTACTGGCTGTCACCCCGCGCGATGCATTTTACGCACCGACAGAGATGATTCCCGTCGAACAAGCTGTGGGAAGAATTATCGCGGAGTTTGTCATGGTATATCCACCAGGTATCCCGATCTTTATCCCGGGTGAGATCATTTCGGAAGAGAACCTCATCTATACGAAGAGAAACATGGAGGCAGGTTTACCAGTACAGGGCTTTGAAGACCCGACGCTACAAACCATACGTGTCATCAAGGAATAACGAAACAATAGGAGGAAAGGCCGCCATGGGGTGGCCTTTTTCTTTTTATGTCGAAAAAGTGACCAAAATGCAGCGGATTCTTGAACATGGCTGGTTGATCCACTTTGTCATTGGCTGGTGACACTCTATCGGTCCGGCTTTAGAGTAAGACTTGTTTCAAAAGTACCCTGTGCATGGTGATAGGAGATGAGGACAAGGACATGAAGACGTCCAAGACAGTACGCTGTATGTCATTTTTGTTCATGTTCATCCTGCTGTTCTTGACGACCGGTTGCGCTGATAACTATATCGTGCTCGATCCGAAAGGACCCATTGGTGAACAGCAAAAGGACTTAATGATTTTATCCACGCTTTTAACGTTAATTGTGATTGTTCCAGTACTAATTCTTACGTTTGTCATTGTATGGCGATACCGTGACAGAAAAGGAAGAAAGGCGAAGTACACGCCTAATTGGGAACACAGCACGAAACTGGAAATCATTTGGTGGGGCATTCCCATCATCATTATTACGTTAATTGGGATCGTGACAGTTCGGTATACGTATTCGTTGGAGCCATCCAAGCCGTTGGAATCCGAGAAGAAACCGATCACGATTCAAGTGACGAATTTGGATTGGAAGTGGCTATTCCAATATCCTGAACAAGGCATTGCCACTGTGAACTATGTGCAGTTCCCAGAGGATGTGCCGGTACGCTTCGAAGTGACATCTGACGCCCCGATGAATTCATTCTGGATTCCACAGCTTGGCGGTCAGATTTATGCCATGTCCGGCATGTCGATGACTCTCTACCTGCAAGCAGATGAGCAGGGTGAGTA
Source organism: Brevibacillus brevis NBRC 100599 (assembly GCF_000010165.1). Lineage (NCBI taxonomy): Bacteria > Bacillati > Bacillota > Bacilli > Caryophanales > Paenibacillaceae > Brevibacillus > Brevibacillus brevis. Next base: position 5,448,624 of record NC_012491.1, on the reverse strand, counting down.
CATGGGATCAGGTGCGAACTTTACCGGAAAAGAGTTTGCGAAGATGTTCTTTACAGCGAATGCGACTTCCCAAGAAAACTTTGATCAATGGGTGAATCAGGTGAAACATACTTCCCCTGAGCTGACACTGGATGGTTACAAAGAGCTGACGAAACAAGGAACATCGGATGTACGCTATTTCTCCACTTTCCCTGAAGGATTGTACGAGATGACGGTGACCAAGTATGCTGCTTCACACAATCACGGCTTATCTACGAGAGTGCAACCGCCAGCGCGGGTGAAAGAATAATCGGTTGAAATAGAAAGAGGGAGGAGAGAGACAACGATGTGGGAGAGTGTGAAAGAATTCGCCTCTGAATTTTTCGTAACAGGCGATCCGCTTATTTATGGTGCGGACGTCAGCATTGTGCTCAGTATCATCGCAGTTGTATCGGTGCTGACTTACTTTAAAAAATGGGGATGGCTCTGGCGCGAATGGCTGACGACTGTCGATCACAAGAAGATCGGTATCATGTACATTCTCGCTTCCGTTCTCATGCTGTTTCGAGGAGGGGTAGATGCTCTCCTGATGCGAGCTCAGCTCGCCATGCCTGAGATGCAATTTTTGAGTGGGGATCACTACAATCAGATTTTTACGACGCATGGCGTCATTATGATTCTGTTTATGGCGATGCCGCTTATGTTTGGTTTATTCAATGTCATCGTGCCGCTGCAACTCGGTGCACGTGACGTAGCCTTTCCGTTTCTGAATGCGCTCAGCTTCTGGTTGTTTTTCTCAGGGGCGATGCTGTTCAACCTGTCCTTCGTCATTGGGGGCTCCCCGGATGCAGGATGGCTGGCTTACCCGCCGTATTCGGAGCTAGCCTTTAACCCGGGGCCAGGTCAGGATTTCTACATTTGGGGGATTCAAATCTCAGGTATTGGTAGTTTGATGACCGGGATTAACTTTATTGTGACGATCTTGAAAGTGCGTGCTCCTGGTATGACTTTGATGAAAATGCCGATGTTTTCTTGGTCGGTTTTGTCGAGTTGTATCGCGATCGTTTTCGCATTCCCCATCTTGACGGTTACCTTGGCACTGCTGTTTATCGACCGCTATTTGGGTGGGCACTTCTTCACCTTGGATGGCGGCGGTAATCCGATGATGTACATCAACCTGATTTGGATGTGGGGTCACCCGGAAGTTTACATTATCGTTTTGCCAGCGTTCGGGATTTTCTCGGAGATCGTTGCAACGTTCTCGCGGAAAAAGCTGTTTGGTTATAAATCCATGGTATTCGCCATGATCATCATTAGCGTTCTCTCGTTCCTCGTATGGGCGCATCATTTCTTCACGATGGGCTCCGGTGCTGACGTCAATGCGTTCTTCGCCGTCACGACCATGTTGATTGCGATTCCGACGGGTGTGAAAGTGTTTAACTGGCTGTTTACGATGTTCCGAGGAAAAATTACGTTCGAAACGCCGATGCTGTGGATGGTCGGGATTATCCCGAACTTCGTCATCGGTGGGATGACGGGTGTTCTTCTGTCCGTGGCACCTGCTGACTTTCAGTATCACAATAGCTACTTCCTCGTTGCACACTTCCACCAAGTGATCATTGCGGGTGTCGTATTTGGATTCTTCGCGGGCTTGTACTACTGGTGGCCGAAAATTTTTGGCTTCAAGCTGAATGAGCGTATTGGCCGTTGGGCTTTCTGGCTGTGGAACATCGGGTTCTACCTGTGCTTCATGCCGCAATACGCATTGGGCTTGATGGGGATGACACGTCGTCTTTACACGTACGGCTGGGACAAGGGCTGGTTTGAAATGAACCTGGTATCGACGATTGGTGCCGTAATCATGGGTGCTGCATTCCTTGTCCAAATTTGGGACATTGCTCATAGCATCAAGCACATGAAGAGAGATACAACAGGCGATCCGTGGAATGCTCGTACGTTGGAGTGGTCGATTCCTTCTCCAGCTCCGTTCTATAACTTTGCCGTCATGCCGCAGGTAACGTCTCAAGATGACTGGCATGAAAGAAAGCTGCGCATCGAGCAAGGCTTGGAAAAGCCAGCGAAAGTAGAGCTGGAACCGATTCATATGCCGAAAAACTCCGGTATTCCGATTGTGATGTCCATGTTCTGGTTTTTTGTCGGATTCGGTTTGATTTTTGACTGGCTATGGATGGCGGTACCAGGGTTTATCGGTGTGATTGCATGTATGGTTGTTCACTCGTTTAACTACGACACGGACTACTATGTCACGGTGGAAGAGATTAAACGTACAGAGGCGGAAGCAGGGAGGGTGATTACGTAATGGCTAATGTGAATGCTGGACATCATGATCATCATCCAGACCAAGAGGAATTGCGCACGTTTGCCTTTTGGATCTACCTCATGACGGATGTTATCTTGTTTGCTACCTTGTTTGCGACTTATATCGTACTGCAAGGCAGCACGGATGGTGGTCCAGGTCCAAAAGATCTGTTTCAGATGAGTGGGATTTACGCGAGTACGTTTATTTTGCTGACCAGTAGCTTTACGAGTGGTCTTGCGATTCTCGCGATGAATAAGGGGAATCGTCTTGCCTTGATGAACTGGCTGGGAGTTACCGTATTCTTGGGAGCATCCTTCTTGTTCCTGGAAATCAACGAGTTCATCCATATGGTTAGTGAAGGGGCAACGATTGGAACGAGTGCATTCCTGACTGCCTTTTACACATTGGTAGGGACACATGGCTTGCACGTGACGCTCGGTATGGGGTGGATGATCATCGTCATCATGCAAATCGCCAAGCATGGTATTACACCTGTAACGAAACGAAAAGTAAACATCATCAGCTTGTTCTGGCATTTCCTTGATGTTGTTTGGATTTTCGTCTTCACCATCGTGTATGTGATGGGGGTGAATTAATTGAGCAAGCAATCTGTGCATGGCACGACAGAACAACACGGCGGTCATGGTTCCCTGAAATCGTATGTGATCGGTTTCGTCTTGTCGCTTATATTCACTATCATTCCCATCCTGGCGCTAGAGAACGGCTGGTTGGATAGTGATAAGCGACTCATCATCTATTTAGGAGCGGCTCTGTTCCAGTTTATTGTCCAGTTATTCTTCTTCATGCACCTGAAAGAAGAGGATAAACCACGCTACAACTTGATGTCGCTTTTACTCGGGTTGTTTATCGTCTTCCTCATCGTGATCGGCTCTATCTGGATCATGATGTACAACATGGTCGCACTATAATGACATAAAATTCAATCGGGGGGCGTACTGCTGTACGCCCTGATTCTCGGTTGCAGACCGTCCCTTTTTGAAAGGTAACCTTATTCCCGCAGGAATGGTAGGGGGTTTCTGTGAAAGCCATCAAGTATCTCCTGATTGGTTCCCTGTTCTTGGTTGCAACTGCATGCAGCAATGGTGCAACGGAAGAGCAAACAGAAGTTGCAGATGCTGAGAAAACTGCGATGCAGCTATACAAAAATAATTGCATGAGCTGCCACGGTAATGATTTATCCGGTAGGGTGGGTCCAGGCTTGCAGCAAGTTGGCTCGAAAATGACGGAGGAAAAACTCGTTGAAATAATTACGGTCGGCGCAAATGGCATGCCTGGTTATGAAAAAGTGCTAAGCACTGAAGAAATCGGCCAGTTAGCGAAGTGGCTCTCTGAGAAAAAGGAATAGGAGAGGGGCGGTACAATGAAAAAAACAGCTTGGTTGATCATGCTCAGTATCCTGATGGTTTTGGTAACTGCGTGTGGTCCAGCAAGATATGATTACAACTATCCGGTTAATGAATTTGCTTATACGGACCAGGAAGGGAAGCCTTTTTCATCAAGTGATCTGGAAAATAAGGTCTGGGTTGCTAACTTTGTCTTTACGTATTGTGGAACCGTTTGTCCTACGATGACAGCAAACATGGCTGAATTGCAGAAAAAAGCAAAAGAAGCTGGCGTAGATGTGGAGTTTGTTTCCTTCTCGGTTGATCCAGAAAAAGATACGCCAGAGGCATTGAAGTCCTATCTGGGTAAATTCAATGCTGACTTCTCCAATTGGCATGCATTGACTGGCTACGGATTTGATGAGATCAAAACGTTTATTCTCAAGTCATTCAAGACGCCAATAGAAAAGGACTCTAATTCCGATCAAATCATCCACGACACGTTTTTATATTTGGTCGATCAAAAGGGAACAGTGGTTAACCGTTATGAAGGAATGACGGACGTGCCCTACAATCAAATTATCGAGGATATGAAAGCGTTGCAGGAGTAGGGGAGCCAGTCGGGTACGCCGAATAATAGGAAAGCAAGACAGATGCTCCATTTGGGAGGGGATGTAACATGTCCATTCAGCAACAGAACGTACGAGTAGCAGTTGTTCAAGCTGCATCGGTCATAATGGATCGTGAGGGAAGTACGGAAAAGGCGGTTTCACTGACATTGGAAGCAGGAGAAAAAGGAGCGAAAATCGTTGTTTTTCCCGAAGCTTTTATCCCTGCGTATCCGAGAGGACTTACTTTTGGAGCAAAAGTAGGCAGTCGCTCACCTGAGGGGCGTAAAGACTGGTTTCGTTATTGGGACAATTCGATTGTCGTCCCGAGTGAAGAGACAGACAAGCTCGGGGAGGCAGCGCGCAAGGCTGGCGTGTATCTCGTCATTGGCGTGATCGAGCGAGACAATGAAAATAGCGGTGGCACCTTATATTGTTCCGTTTTATTTTTCGGACCAGATGGTGAGTTGCTCGGTGTGCATCGCAAGCTGAAGCCGACTGCATCCGAACGGTTGATTTGGGGCGAAGGAGACGGAAGTACTTTACCGGTATTCGATACTCCGTACGGTAAGATCGGGGCTCTGATTTGTTGGGAGAATTATATGCCGTTAGCGCGAGCAGCGATGTATGCAAAAGGCGTTCAAATCTACATCGCACCTACAGCAGACGCGAGGGATGCATGGCAAGCTACCATCCGCCATATCGCATTGGAAGGTAGATGCTTCGTTCTATCGAGCAATCAGTACGTAACAAAAGATATGTATCCGACTGATTTGGCCTGCTACGACGATCTTGCTTCTTCACCAGACGAGATGAGCAGAGGTGGAAGTGCGATTGTGGGGCCATTGGGCGACTATATCGTCGAGCCTGTTTTTGGTCGGGAGGAGATTCTTTACGCTGATCTGGACATTATTCGCGATATCGCGTATAGCCAATTCGATTTTGATGTCGTTGGACATTACTCGCGACCCGATGTTTTTACATTGTTGGTGAATGAAGAGAAAAAAGAGAATGTGAAGTGGATGAAATAGAGCTTATATAGTATAAAAAGATCTCCATTTGCTTGATAAAAGCGGTGGAGGTCTTTTTTGTAGCTGCTGTGGTGGGGGAAGAAGCGCATTTCCAGTCTACGCTTCGGCCTACGCCCCGCAAGGGGTCAAGACTGTCCGCTTCGGAACAAATGGCGGGAGCGCTTCAAACGTAGAAGTTGCAATGAAGCATTCCATAAGTGAAGCTGAAATTACCTGCCATTTGTTCCTACGCTGGGATGGGCTCCAGAGGCGCTTGGACTGGAAATGCGCTTCTTCCACGCAGCTTTGGCAAAGAACCTGAACGTGAATCCAAGGAAGTAAATCAGTGGTATCGTGCTCCTATGTTCTAGCACGCAAAACGTTCTAATAGAAATTGAAATAAAAAAAGCTGTACGAAAGTCCTGTCACATGTTTGGAAGGAGACCGCCCGAACGTAGAGAGGATACAGGCGACTGGAAAACATGTGGCAGGGCTTCCCCCGACCACAATCGTTGGCCGACCACCATCTTTATAACAAAACCGCCTTCAACGCATCCGCAAATTTAGCGACACCAAGCGTAATTTCCTCTTCTTTTGGTCGCGCAAAGGTAAAGCGAACGTAGCCGGAGTCTGAACCATACACACTTCCTGGCACAAAGACGACGCCTCTGCGAAGGGCTTCTTCAAATAATTGGTTGTCGTTCACATCCAGGTTGATTTTACACCACAAGTGTAATCCGCCTTGGGGAATGGAGAATGAAAGCTCATTGGGCAACTCTTTTTGCAGTGCCTCCACAAGCAAATCTCTTCTGTACTGTAAATGCATGCGTAACCGCTCTAAATGAGGCAGGAAGTTATCGGAATGCAAAAACTGGGCCGCGATTTTTTGTGGCACCACGCTCAGGCCAAAATCCATCTGTTGGCGGGCATCTGCCAAACGCTCGACAACGGAATGAGGCGCCACCATCCAACCGACTCGTAAACCGGATGCAGCAATTTTGGAAAAGGAACCGATGTAGAGAACGGAGCCAAGCTGATCCAATGATTTGAGTGGCAGTGGAGGCTTGCCGTCATAGGAAGTGAGACTGAATGGATCGTCCTCTACAATCGGAAGACCCAGTTCGCTTGCTACATCCAACAGCTGCATGCGCCGAGTGGGATCAAGACAAACCCCAGTCGGGTTTTGAAAGGTAGGATTGATAAAGATCATCTTGATCCGATGCTTTTTATACAAGGCTCGAATATCTTCTGGATTCATGCCGTTATTGCTGACGGGGAGGCGGAACAGGCGGAGACCAGCAGATTGAAACATAGGCAACGAGTAACAATAAGAGGGATCTTCGATGGCAACTGCATCGCCGGGTGCAAGCAGACATTGAGTGATCAAATACAGGGATTGTTGAGAACCCGACGTGATCAGAATCGAAGAGTCCGTTGTCTGTACATTCCGGTAACGTGACAAATAGGAGACCAGTTCTTCACGCAATGGCGTAAAGCCTTGCGGATTATCGTATCCCAAATATTCGGTGAAGGGGTTTTCCTTCATCTGGGTACTGATCTCCTTGCCTGGTGAGAGCTGGGAAGACAATTCTCCACTCGCAAAATCGATGAGACTGCTGTCTTTTTGCAAGGCCTCTCTGATCCGACGCAGATAAGACAAATTCGGGAGGAATTGACCACCTTCTACATATCGATGCCAGTTCGGTGTATGCTTCGGAGTTGCCTCCCATTTATTTTTACACACACGAGTACCGCTTCCTGTTCTGCTCTCAATGATGCCTAATGCCCGGAGTTCCTCGTACGCTAGAATAACAGTGCTTCGGTTTACACCTAATTGCTCAGCCAGTTTTCTCTCAGAAGGGAGTAGGCTCCCAGGGGGGAACTCTCCGTATGAAATTCTGCGTTCAATCTCATCGGCTATTTGGTGGTATAAAGTTTGACTGCTCGACCGATCAGGCTTCCAAATAATAATCACAACCTTGCACATATTCATTGTTTGTTATATAGGGGTGAATCCATTTCATCATAACATTGTTAAGAAAAATACATGTGACAAAACCGTTCCAAACTGTTGAACATGGACGGGGTAAAAATCATGAATGGGTTAGTTCCATTTCCGAATGAGTATGATTAGGTTTCCATCTAATGGATATGAATACTCGTGATAAAAATAGATAGATTTTTCTTACAAAGAGAAAGGGGGAGTCAATCCGATCGAGAATGAGTAAAGACAGTATAGGGAATAGGGAAAAGAGGCGTGAGCATCATACTGCTCACACCATAGCTTATATCGGAATTATCATTGCGGAAGGATTATTCTCACTTTTTGGTTGGGTCGCTACAGGAAATATGCTGCGTAACGTAAAAAAGGATGCAAAAACGTTCAATAACTCGAAAACATTCGCATACATCGCTTACATGGTTGCTTTTTGCATCTGGTTTTTCGGATTTGCCATTGTGGGTGCAGAGTGGTTCGCCATGTGGCAATCACAAGTATGGAATGGTCAGCAGGTAGCGTTTAACATTACAGAAGTGATGATTGGATTCGTTATTTTGGTTTCCTTGCGAGATCGAGAATTAACAGATATCTAATACAAGAGCCACGTTCCTTTGAGAGCGTGGCTTTTTGTTAAATATGAGAGGGAATCACGAACGTCGGGTTATGCTGGTTCAAAATATCTTCCATCCGTTGACGCACAGGTTCTTTATACGAGGGATCTGGCAGAATGTAAAAGCGATTGCTCTTGATCGCCAGGAAGGTGTGATCAGCCACTTCTTTCGGAGAAATTCCTTGCTCGACACCTGAACGAATGAACTGGTCAATGGCGCTGGACATCGGTGAGGGCTCCACAATATCTCCTGGTTTACTGTACTCGGCTGGACGATTGCGATGGGCGTCACATATTTGCGTCTGAACAAAGCCGGGGCATAAAACGGAAACACCAATTTTGGATTGGATCATTTTCAATTCGTGGTAGAGGGTTTCCGACAGACTGACTAATGCATGCTTGCTGACACGATAAATGCTATTCCCTGGTCCAGACTCTAGACCAGCGAGAGAGGCGGTGTTCACGATGTGGCATTCAGTTCCTTGTTTTAACATCATGGGTACGAAAATTTGTGTAGCGTGAATGGCTCCCCATAAGTTCACATTCATGACCCATTGCCAATCAGCGAGGGTGCTTTGCCAGATTGTCGAGCCTGCGCCAACCCCTGCATTGTTGAACAAGAGATGGACAGCACCAAACATGTCTAGCGTTTTCTGTGCGAGCGTCTGGATATCTTTCTCTTTGCTTACGTCCGTTACGACGGCGAGAACAGTTGCTCCTGCTGATTGTAACTCCTGCTCTACCCGTTGGAGCTCCACTACTTCCACATCGGCAAGAACCACCTTCATTTGCTCCTCAGCACAGCGCATTGCCAATGCACGACCGATACCGCTGGCCGCTCCCGTAATGACCGCTACTTTGTTCTCAAACTGATTCATGGTAGGCCTCCTTTTTAAAAAAAACAAACGAAATAAAGTTTTGTTTTAATTATAATAGATAATTTGATTATAAGTCTATTTTATTTTGTTCGATACTGGAAATCTGGGTGAGACCAATATGAAGCCAGTGAATCAAAGAATGGCAGGGATGCATACCCAAGCTTTTCAATCCATCGAGCAAGCATTGCAGTTTCCCTATCCGTATCCTTCTCGGGTGGTCTTGCTTCGTTGGAAGAAAGAGTTGGATGCAACAAACAGAAAAAACGAAAAAAGCACCCATTGGCGGGTGCCTTTACTCTTTATAAGGGGGAATCGTGGTTTCCTTATTGCACTTTATAAGACATCAAGATTTCTTGTGCGAGCGGCTTCCACTCTTCCATTTGTGCCTCGGTGCAATTGAAAGTGGTCATCAGCATTTTGCCGTCGAGCTCTGTAAAGAAAATGAGGTTGTAAATTTTTGTATCAGCAGCTGGAGTCAGAAGTTCGAACACACCAACATTTTTTCCGTTGATTTGGATAACTTCATCGCGATACCAGGTTGCATCTTGGTACATGTTGGAGAAAGCTTGTTTCATTGGGTCCTTCATGTCTTTGAGAAGGCTGTCCTGAATAGGTGTTTCTGTATGACTAAACGCAATGTTAATGGTACCTTTTTCATCGGTATAGATCAGGGAAGGACGATTTTCCATCGGATATTTTGCTTTTGCCATCTCTTCGGACATGACAGTAAAGCCTTTTGGAATCAAGATTTCCACTTTGTCGTTCAGAACCTTTTTCGCTTCCAGCTTGTCGCTTGTTGTTGCAGCTGGTGTAGTTGAATCTGTTTTTGGAGCTTCAGTTGGTTTAGCAGCGTCTGTGGTTTGTGCTGCATTTTGCTCAGCTGGCTTTGTATCAGCTGGCTTGTTCGAACAAGCAGAAACAGCCAACATGGAGAGCAGCAAAGCTACGGATACTAGTTTTTTCATCTGAATTGATCCACCTTTTTATACATAATTGGAAATGTGCGGAATTTCCTTTCCGATTCTATCATGGGGTGTATAATATTGGGAATACGGGAGGTTAATTGCGAATATTCGAATAATAACACCCTCTCTTACATGCCCAAGGGAACTAGGATAAAATACACCTATTTAAATTGTGGTAAAATGAGTATAATTACCTATTTTCATATATTGTTTGACGTAATATAGCGGTCGCGAATCTTCTCTCTCAAATAATTTACCCCAAAACGCAAAAACGCCCTGTTCCACCCCATATAAATACCGAAATTGTTTAGCTGTGCAACATGCCCGAGCATGACAAAGCGCTTGAAACGGGCATTCCGACCTTTTGGCGCTTGCAGTCTGCTATTTATCCGTAGCGTACTCCATCCCCACAAATGGGTGAAGCAATAATGCAGGGCCTCAGATGACAGCTCCACATCACAATCGAGTGGATCGCAGGGGGATTCGATCAACCCATCTGCTAGGGAAAAGCGAAATGTCTTTTGATAGTCTGACAAATAAAAAGTAACGGGCCTAACGATAGAGAGAAACAGCGAATGATTATTTTTCCGAATCTGTTCCTTGAATCCAAGCAAGCCAGTATAAAGTAGAGGAAAAGGTCGAGCGGGGCGGTGGCGGTTCCAGTTTTGAAGACTATGACTATGGCTTTGTGACAGCAGACGTGACGTTCCGTCCAGCCACAGGCAAGGGAATCACGATATCTGTGGATGAAGCAGGTCGCATCGTAGGCTTTCAGTATACGGATGAGTAAGTAAATAGGTAAGAAAGATGGTCGCTTGCTTTTGCGGGCGACTACTTTTTTTGTCACGATGAACGCCAAAAAGCATTCGGAATACGAATGCTTTTTACGTGTAACCAATCCTGAATTTTAACCGATAAAACGAATAATCTCTTCTTTCGCTTGTCGGGTTTTCGCACGGGGTTCATTTTTCCGATAGCCAAAAGCCACCATGCAAGCCACGCCGAAACGTTCTCTGTCCAGCAGCCCCTCCGCCGCAAGGATGTCCTCAACCTTTTCTTTTGCAAAGCCTTCAATGGGGCAGGAATCAATGCCGATCATCGCAGCAGATGTCATCATATTGCCAAGTGCGATGTAGGTCTGTCTGGATGCCCATTCGAACATGACTCGCTCGTCATCAAACACGGAGAAATCATTTTTCAGGAAGTGATCGTAAGCAGCGCCTTTTTGCTGTACGACGTTTTCCGGCAACTCTTGCGTGTCTTTCATCATATGTTGGATATATTCGGAATCAGCGGCCATTTCTTGTTTGGTCCGAGCCAATACGATGACGAAATGACTTGCGGTCGGCAGTTGTTTTTGCGCACCCCATGCGACGGGTAACAGCTTCTCTCTAAGCGTCGGCTCTTGCAGCACGAGGAAGTTCCATGGTTCAAAACCAAAGGAGCTAGGCGACAGGCGAGCTGTCTCCATAATAAAGTCAAAGTCTTCCGTCGTAATTTTTTTAGCTGCATCAAACTCTTTGCAGGCATGTCTGAATTGATAGGCTTCTATAATTTGATCTTTATGCATGATGAGCTCCCTCCGGTAAAAGTGTTTTACAAAAATAAGCATACCGAATACACTAAAGAAAAGTAAGTACGCACTTTTTCGGTTAATACTTACGAAAAGGGAAGTGAGTGGGATGAAGAAGAAACCAGCGATGAGGTACCTATTAAATGGCAAGGAATATCCTTGCCCAATCGAGCTTGCCGTCTCGGTTTTTGCGGGAAGATGGAAGGTATCCATCATTTGTCAGCTGTTCAAAGGGAAAAAAAGGTACGGAGAGTTAAAGAAAAATATACTCGGTGTGAATCATAAAATGCTGGCAGAACAATTGCGAGAGTTGGAGGAAGCGGGAATCGTCAAGCGTGAAGTGTATCCGGTCGTTCCGCCAAAAGTAGAGTACGAATTGACCGAGCTAGGGCAAGGCTTGGGACCTGTCATTGAGTATTTACGAGAATGGGGAGAACATTTTCAAACAGAGGCACCAGAAGAGTCTCTATCTACTGCTCACGGGTCATGAAAATCGCCACCTGAAAGGGTGGTTTTTTATTTTGTAACCTCCCGGTAAGCGCAAGCTCGTATGGCGCCTTTTTTCGTTCAACCTTGCCATTGACCAACCGGGTTCGATCGTTTAAAAAACCAAAGCCAGTTTTCTGCGAACAGCTGGTTGTCATTTTGAACGGCATAAGGCTGCTCCAGGTAATAGAATAGGATTTGCAGATGAGGCCTTTCTGGTATAATGCCGGGAGGTTTTTTTGCGTTGCCACACTCCAAAGGCACGCGGTGAGCCAGTGTACAAAAGGAGACAAAACGAGACAGGTGTCCACTTTTGTTTCCCGCCAAAAGTAAAGCGGTTACAAAAAAACGCAATGTGACCTGCTTCGACGGTTGGCATACTTTTTGCGATATCCATTGTGTCAAAGGCCGGACCCCAATAAAACATGTTCGAGGAGGAGACACGCAAATGACGAAAGTGGATCAGCAAGTCAAAGGAATTCCGTTGTCCCGTGAAAAGGCAGCTTGGATGTACCAAAAAATGCTGGAGATCCGGAAGTTCGAGGACAAGGTGCACGACCTGTTCGGCCAAGGGAAAATCCCTGGTTTCGTCCATTTATACGCGGGGGAGGAGGCCATTGCGGTCGGGCTTTGCGCGCACCTGGACGACAGCGACACCATTACCAGCACGCATCGAGGGCACGGACACTGCATCGCAAAGGGGTGCGATCTGAATGGAATGATGGCGGAGATTTACGGCAGGGCCACGGGACTTTGCAAAGGAAAGGGGGGCTCCATGCACATTGCGGATTTGGACAAAGGAATGCTCGGGGCAAACGGCATTGTCGGGGGTGGCTATCCGCTTGCTTGCGGAGCCGCTTTGACAGCCAAGTACAAGCAGACAGGCGCTGTAAGTGTATGTTTCTTTGGAGACGGAGCGAACAACCAGGGTACGTTCCATGAAGGGATCAACCTGGCAGCCATTTGGAAGCTGCCAGCCGTGTTCGTAGCAGAGAACAACGGATATGGGGAAGCCACGCCGTTTTCGTACGCCTCCAGCTGCAAAACCATTGCGGACCGTGCAATCGCTTACAACATTCCCGGCATCCGAGTGGATGGCAAGGATGTGCTGGCCGTTTATCAGGCAGCGCAGGAAGCAATCGAGCGTGCTCGTCGGGGAGAGGGGCCGACTCTGATCGAGTGCGTGACGTACCGCAACTACGGCCACTTTGAGGGCGACGCCCAGAAATACAAAAAAGATGAAGAGAAGAAGGCGCATCTGTCGGAAATAGACGCGATCAGAAAATTCCAGAACGATCTGCTCTCTGGAAAGCTGTTTACTGAAAACGAGCTAGGTGAAATCGAAGCAGCTGTTGACAAAGCGGTCGAGGAAGCAGTCGCGTTTTCGGAAAACAGTCCGTACCCGGAGCCGTCCGAACTGTTGACAGACGTATACGTATCGTACTGAAAAAACGATAGCAAAGGGGGAAGGGAACATGACTAAAAAAATAACCATGTCGCAGGCAATCAACGAGGCGATGAAACTCGCGATGCGCAGAGACGAAAACGTGATTTTGATGGGCGAGGACGTAGCTGGCGGGGCACAGGTCGACCATTTGCAGGATGAAGAAGCATGGGGAGGCGTTCTCGGGGTAACGAAAGGCCTCGTTCAGGAGTTCGGCCGAGAGCGGGTGCTGGATACCCCGATTACCGAAGCGGGCTATATCGGGGCGGCGATGGCTGCCGCGACCACTGGTCTTCGCCCGATTGCGGAATTGATGTTCAACGATTTCATCGGAAGCTGCCTGGACCAGGTGTTGAACCAGGGGGCCAAGTTCCGGTACATGTTTGGGGGCAAAGCACAGGTGCCCGTTACGATCCGCACGACACACGGCGCCGGATTCCGGGCGGCGGCGCAGCATTCACAAAGCCTTTACGCTCTGTTCACGGCCATTCCGGGTATCAAAGTGGTGGTTCCGTCCACACCTGCTGACGCGAAAGGGCTGCTGCTGGCATCCATCGAGGACAATGACCCCGTAATCTTCTTTGAGGACAAGACGCTATACAACATGACAGGGGAAGTGCCAGACGGTTATTACACAATTCCGATCGGCAAGGCGGACATCAAGCGTGCCGGTTCGGATTTGACGATCGTCGCGGTCGGTAAACAGGTGCATACAGCCTTGGAGGCGGCGGAGCAGCTCGCCAGGAAAGGAATTGAAACGGAGGTCGTCGATCCGCGCAGCCTGTCGCCACTCGATGAGGATACGATCTTGGGGTCCGTTCAAAAGACGAATCGGCTGATTGTCATCGACGAGGCGAATCCACGCTGTAGCATTGCGACCGACATCGCGGCCTTGGTTGCGGATAAAGGCTTCGACAGTCTGGATGCGCCGATCAAGCGGATTACAGCACCGCATACCCCGGTTCCGTTCTCACCTGTGCTGGAGGACCTGTACTTACCGACGCCACAAACGGTGATTCAAGTGGTATCTGAACTGCTTGGCGATAAATCGCTGCTGAGCGTCTGATTCAGAAAGAAAGAAGAAAACGGAGGGAAAACCGATGGCAGTCGAGGTGCTCATGCCGAAGATGGGAATGGCGATGAAAGAGGGAACGGTTTCCCGTTGGAACAAACAAGCCGGCGATCTGGTATCCAAAGGAGAAGTGATCGCTAGCATCAGCTCGGAAAAAATCGAAGCGGACCTGGAAGCACCGGCGAACGGTGTTTTGTTGAAAATCACTGTTTCGGAATGGGAGGGTGTGCCACCTGGAACGGTCATTGGATATATCGGTCATCCAAACGAGCAAATCGCGGAGGAAACGGCCGCAACGGCGACGTTCCAGACGGCTGCTCTCGAGAAAAATCTGGAGGAGCCCGTGGCTATGACGGAGTCGGCCACGATTGCGGCAAGTCCGACGAGTGCGAAAGAAGTGAAAATTTCCCCGGTCGCGCGCAAGTTGGCCGAGGCGGCCGGTCTCCCCGTCGAATCTCTCATCGGCACGGGACCGGTGGGCAGGATCACAAAGGAAGACGTAGAAAAGGCGATTGCTGAACGGGAGGCGAAGCAGGCTGTAGCAGCGGAGGATGATCGGCTACCTGCTGTTGCCGTGGAGGAAACGACGGAGCAATTGCCTGTCACGGGCATGCGGAAAGTGATCGCTTCCCGGATGATGGCCAGTTTGCAGGAAAGCGCCCAGCTTACGATCACCACACGGGCCGATGTCACGGATTTGATCGCTTTGCAAAAGAAAATGAACGAAGTCACTCAAAAAGAGCACGAAATCAAGCTGACCGTAACTGATCTCATCGCGAGGGCGACGGTTCTCGCTCTCCAAAGGCACAAGCAAGTAAACAGCGCCTATATCGATGACCGGATTCATCGGTACGGGCACGTCCACCTGGGAATAGCCGTCGCGCTCGAACAAGGGCTGGTCGTTCCAGTCGTTCGGTACGCAGAATCAACATCGGTGCTGGACCTCTCCCGCCGGATCAAAGCGCTGGCTGCACAGGCGCGGGAAGGGACGCTTGGCATGGAAGAGATGCAAGGGTCTACCTTCTCCATCACGAACCTTGGGGCATACGGAATTGATTTCTTTACGCCAGTGCTGAATTCGCCGGAGGCAGGCATTCTCGGCGTAGGGGCTGTGCAGGAAACGCCTGTCTTCATCGGTGAGGAAGTACAGCGGCGGAGCATTCTCCCGCTCAGCCTGACGTTCGACCATCGGGTACTGGACGGAGCACCGGCAGCTGAATTTTTGCACACGCTGAGAAAATACCTGGAAGAGCCGTACCGGATGCTCTTGTGAAGGACGTGATGGGATGAATACGATTGCAGTGATCGGAGGGGGACCTGCGGGCTACGTTGCGGCGATTGTCGCCGCCCAAAAGGGCAAACAGGTCACCCTGATCGAGCAGCGGGTGTTGGGTGGGACCTGTCTGAACGAAGGATGTATGCCAACCAAATCGCTCCTAGAGTCCGCCGAGATGGCCGAGAAAATAAAGCATGCCGGCCGCTTCGGCATTCGCGTGCCCGAACAGGAAGTATCGATTGACTGGCCGGGAGTGCAGAGCTACAAAAACAACATCGTAGAGCAACTCGTCATGGGAATCGGATTTCTCATGAGAAAAAACAAAATCAAGGTGCTTACGGGGAAGGCTCGTTTTGTCAGTCAACGCCAAATAGCGGTAAAGATGGATCAGGGAGAAGAAATTGTTGAAGCCGATAAAATCATCATCGCTTCGGGATCGGAGCCGATGGAGCTACCGTTTGCGCCGTTTGACGGTCGCTGGATCATCCACAGTGGACACGCGATGTCGCTTTCGGCGATTCCCGAGACATTGCTGATCATCGGCGGAGGCGTTATCGGATGCGAGTTTGCTAGCATATACAGTCGCATGGGGTGCGACGTGACAGTGATTGAAATGGCGGATCAGATTCTCCCCGGCGAAGATGCGGATATTGCGGGTGTTCTGCGAGATCAGCTGGAACGAACCGGGGTGAAGATCTTGACCGCCACGTCATTGACGTCGGTCGACCAGCAGACGAAAACCGTTCGTTTCAAGAATCCGGATGGTAGCGGGGAAGCCACAGCAGAGATCATGCTGGTTGCTGTCGGAAGGATGCCGCGGACGGCTGAACTGCAACTTGATTGGGCGGGTGTAGCATTCGGCAAGCAAGGGATTTCCGTAAACGGGCATATGCAAACGAACGTGCCACATATTTACGCATGCGGGGATGTTGTCGGGGGCATCCAGCTCGCCCATGTCGCTTTTCATGAGGGAACAGTAGCAGCCTTGCATGCATGCGGTCTGGACGCCAAAGCCAATTATCGGGCTGTACCGAGGTGCATCTACACGTCGCCGGAAATCGCTGGTGTCGGCCTCACCGAGAAGCAAGCCAGGTCCCAATACGGAGACGTAAGAATCGGAGAATTCCCGTTTTCCGTTAATGGCAAGGCAATCATTCTCGGTGAAGCGATCGGAAAGGTGAAGGTCATCACGGAACCGGAATACAACGAAATACTGGGTGTGTCCATCGTAGGCCCGCGGGCGACGGAGTTGATTGGGCAAGGAACGGTCATGATCCACGGGGAAATGGCGGCGGATATGATGGAAACGTTCATTTCTGCTCACCCGACGTTGTCAGAAGCTGTTCACGAAGCTCTGCTGTCTGCCATCGGTCATGCCGTACACGCCTAAAGCATCGACTCAACCAAAAGCCCCCTGTAACCCAGGGGGAATTTTGATTTGCGGCCATTGTAAACGCTGCCATTATTGATTAGAATTTAGACAAAAGGAGACGACCTTGCATACATTCTGGCAGGAGTTACTTCAGGCGAGTTACTGAGGGAGGGAATGTATC
Source organism: Brevibacillus brevis NBRC 100599 (assembly GCF_000010165.1). Lineage (NCBI taxonomy): Bacteria > Bacillati > Bacillota > Bacilli > Caryophanales > Paenibacillaceae > Brevibacillus > Brevibacillus brevis. Next base: position 5,431,508 of record NC_012491.1, on the reverse strand, counting down.
TTGTTTGAATTCGCATTAAGTTCGCAGATGTGGAAGCAGTTCGTTCAGGAAGGCGTACTGGATTCTTCACGGATTCACCAATCCATCATCGAATCTTGGTATCGCTCCCGGAACGCCCAAGTCAGCCCGTACTTGGATCGGGGAAGGCACATTCTGAGCGGGGAATCTCTCCGGCACCAACAGCAAAAGAATGCTATGCTTATGGACGTCGCTGCCCCTTTTCTCGAAAAAATGGATCGACTCGCGAGCGAGATGGGAATGATTGCGCTTTTAATCGATCCAGAAGGCTACGTGCTCTGGATGAAGGGAAGCAAAAGTGTCCGGGAGGTAGCCGAAAAAATACGATTCGTAGAGGGCGTGCGCTGGACGGAAGCCGAGATGGGGACAAATGCAATTGGGACGGCGCTGTCGCTGGGGCAGCCGATTATGGTAACCGGCTCGGAGCACTATTCCATAGCTTCCCATGGTTGGAGCTGTGCTGCCGCTCCAATACGCAACGATGACGGGGAGGTCCTGGGTATCCTCGACGTTTCGTGCCCGGTTGACCGGGCGCATCCATACATGCTGGGGATTGTCACTCAGGCCGCCTATACGCTGGAGAAAGAAGTAAAGCTCCGTTCTCATCACGACGAGATGGAATTGATTCAGGGTTCGATGGAAGTACTGGAAAAGGAACAGCCGCTCATCATTTGCAACCCTCGTCAAAAAGTCGTCGCGGCGAGCAGACTTATTCGTCAGAACATTCCGAACTGGTGCGGAATGCGTACCGAAGAAATATACATGCGCGGGTACCGAAATCGGATGGAAGTGCCGATTTGCTCTGCGGAGCACGGTGGTTTCATCGGAAAATGTATCTACCTTTTGAATGCAGGGGAGCAACAGGTAAGGCAGGCCGTCTATCAGGACAAGGATTCAGCCAAGCCGTTTCGGTTCCGCGGCGAGGCTGGCACAAGCCGTGCATTTCGAAAGACGCTGGAAGAGCTTGGGCGGGTAGCTTCCGCGGACATCAATGTCTTTATCCTGGGCGAGACAGGCACCGGAAAAGAAGTGATCGCCCGTTCGATTCATGAGAACAGCAAGTGGGCAAGCGGGCCGTACGTTGCGGTGAATTGCGGCGCGATCCCGACAGAGCTGCTGGAAAGCGAACTATTCGGTTATGTGGAAGGGGCATTCAGCGGGGCGAAGCGAACCGGAGCGAAGGGGAAATTCCAACTTGCCCACCAAGGAACTATTTTCTTGGACGAAATTGGGGAGATCCCGCACTCCATGCAGGTGGCGCTTCTCCGTGTCTTGCAGGAACGTAAAATAACTCCGCTGGGCGGCAGCCAAGAGATACCCGTCGATTTTCGCGTGATTGCGGCTACGCACCGCAATATCCACCAACTGGTCAAAGAAGGGAAGTTCCGAGAAGACCTTTTTTATCGTCTGTACGTCTATCCCGTGCATGTTCCGGCACTCAGGCAGAGGGCAGAAGACATTCCGCACCTCGTTCACCATTACTGTGAAAAGCATGACTGGGATGCTGTGTTCCCTCCGGAATTCTTTGCCGCGCTGATGGATTACACCTGGCCAGGAAACATTCGCGAGCTTATGAATGTGCTGGATAAATTGCGGATTCTCTCTATGAACAGATGCGACGACCTTTTACATCAGCTGCATTCCTTGCTCCATCAAAGCGCAGAGCTGAGCAAAAGCGTCTCTACCAGCCTTAGCTTTCCTGAACAGAGGACGGAGGAGCACCGGGCTTCTCTATCGTTTCGCGATAAGATCATGCAGCAGCAAATGGTCGAGGCGCTGCAAAAGACAAACGGGAATGTGTCGAAAGCGGCGAAACTTCTGGGAATCCCCAGAAGTACGTTCTACAAACGAATACATCGGTTTGAAGAAACTGCCAAACCTTCTCGCAGTTGACGGTGTCAGAGAGGAGTACCACAGGATAAGTCTTCCTCTTTTCCAACGAAGAAAACGGAAATGAAGGTACGCGAGCTTCTCAGGGGGTCAGATAGAACGGGCTGTTCCGTGAAAATATAGTTTTAGACTACACGTCCTCGCCGATTAACGCGAGGACGTGTTTTTAATAGAGATAAGGGATTATATAATAAAAATGGAATAATATGTGACGCGAATAATTGTCCTTCCGTCTTACCCTTGGTAAGGTCAAACAGAACTTATCCGCAAATCTGAATACAATTTGGAGGTGCCCAATGAAACTCAATTCATCCATGATGACGGTTATAGCGGCGTGCTTACTTGCCTCTGCACCTGCTTGGACTCCCTATCAACCAACGGTACAAGCAGCAAGCGATGTGAAAAAGGCAGCGTCTCAAAAAAATGATTATTCCCAAGATGTTCAGAATTCTCTGGACAAGCTATTTGAGGCGATTCCCGAGTTGAAAGGGTATCGACTAATTGATAAACATTATGAGGAAGACAGCTTTCGCGGTTATCCGTCACCGATCTGGAGCTTGCACTTCACCAACAGGCCAAAAACAGATGAAAAAAAAGAGTATGACGCATACTCATCCGTTAGCCTTGAGCTGGACGCACAGACGGGCCGGCTGCTTTTCATGGATATCAAAAATCCAGCATGGGCTTCAGCCGATTATCCGGAAGAAAAGCTTGCCAGAGAGAAGGCTTCCACTTTTATCGAGGACTTATTCGGTACGGAAGCAAAACAGCTAAAAGCCGTACAAAGTCTCAACAGGGGAAAAGCAGGATCAGGTGACGGGAAGGGCAACAAGCTGGAATGGGCTCGCTCCACTGTGAAATACCACTCTCTCATCAATGACCTCCCTCTGTCCAACAACTCTATCTCCGTATCCGTTGATCATGCTGGCCATATTATTCGCTATGAAGCGTATCATTTCATCGATCCTAGCAAAGTGAACTGGCCTGATCCGAAAAAAGCGATAACACTTGAGGAAGCAAGCAAAATCTATAAGGACAAGCTTAAGATGGACCTGGTATACGTATGGGAGCAACCGATTTCCTATGCTCAAAATGGAAAACCGGCAGAAAAGAAACCGATGCTTATTTATCAACTGAATACCATTGGATGGATCGATGCTCTGACCGGCAAAGTCACAGGGGAAGAAACAGAAATGGCAGGGGAGAGTGTTCATGTAAAAGGAGAAGGGAAAAGCATCAAAATAGCCTCCCGCGAACAAGGAGAGAAATGGCTGAAAACACAGTTTGGTATTGATGTTTCTGGTGCGACCTTTGAATACGATGATCACAAGGACAATCTTTTAGAAGGACTTCAGACAATCGAATCCTATCGGTGGATCAACGATTCAAATAAAGGTACGCCTGCATTTGAGATGGTTAGCCTCATTACAGATGAACAGAGTGATCGGCTCATCGACTTCGATCTGAATTTCCCAGACGAACGAAAAACAGAGCAGAAAATCAGTGTAGAGGAAGCGAAGAAAAAAGCGATCGCAGCACTCGTACCTTATCTTGACCCGGCGTTAACGGAGCTAACGCTTATCGTAGAGTCTCCTGAAGAAGATATTCCGGAGTGGGTAGACAAGAACAAGCTGCATAAGGAAGAGGATAAAGCGTATTCATTCACTTTCCTCGCAAAACGCAACGGGATCGAAGTGTCTGACGAGCTTTATATGGTGGGTATAGACAAGGCCACGGGTACGATTACTGAGTTAAACCTCCACCCACTCAACCCGGGCGTTAGCGTTACCCTTCCAGATTCCAAAAAGATTATAAGTGCAGCAGAAGCAAAAGAAACGATCCAACAAGAAATTGACCTGGAGCTGGTCTACGTGTGGGAGCAGTATGATGGTCAAAGAGCTCCCGAACCGCAACTAGTCTATCAACAGAAATGGAAGAATGGCTATAGCTTTATCGATGCTTCGACAGGGAAGCTCGTCAAAGTGTCCCGCCAATAAATGACGTAACAGCCGATTTGCTCTCGCAGCAATATCGGCTTTTTTTAGTACACCTAGCATGGGCGTCGTCTCTAGGGTGAAAGTCCCGAACGGGGGCGTTTATTAGTTAATGATAAAAAAATCCCCGATTTATAGAAAAAGTTAACATGTTACCAAAAATTTCCAATAATGTAGGTAAGGGCATTCTGGCAGTTCTGTATAGATGATCTGTCGATTCATTCTACGTATGAATCTGGTGCATTTATCAACAGAATATTCAGCTTGCCATAGAAAGGGGGGGCGATCTTCCTGAATCTATAGGGGATACCATTCCAACAGGATAACAACTTCTAAATCGGGAGGAACATTTATGCAAAGAAGTTTTAAAGGCCTGTTCACGTCTGTTTTTTCATTGATTTGTATTTTGTACTTTCAAACGGATGTTTTTGCTGCACCCGCATATGATGGAGTTGTCAAAATGAAGCAACCGTCTGGTGAATCGTTTCAAGCCGTGATGCATGGAGATGAATGGTTCCATTGGGCGAGCACAAAGGATGGCGATGTCCTTTTACAAGATCAGGAGGGATATTGGAATTACGCTGAACTTACATCAGATGATCTGCAATCGACGGGGATAAAATATAAAATTGACGAAAAACCTTCAGAAGCGGTAAATGAGAAAAATTTAATGGAATGGATAAATGAGTACGACCCTCAAGCAAATAAAAAACAGGAGTTCATGAATGAGCTTCAACAAGAAATTTCGGGATCGCCAGAAAAAAATATTGACGGAAGTATCACGCCCGTTTCAGGAACCCAAAAATTGCTTGTTTTGTTAATTGGATTTACAGATGTTGATATCGCCTATAACGATAACGATTGGAGCAACAAATTCTTTTCTGCAAATCAAAAGTCGGTAAAGAATTACTATAATGAAGTGAGTAATGGAAAAGCACAGATCACCCCAGCATCCGAAATATATGGTACGCACAATGATGGAGTTGTGAAAGTAAGATTAGATTACGCTCATCCGGATACATCGGGAAAAGACATTAGGACGGTTATAACAGATGCACTGGATAAAGCGGATCCTGTGGTGAACTTTGCTAGTTTTGATACAAATAATGATCAAGTCATCGACTCTAAAGATAGCTTCTACATTGTAACTGTTCTTGCTGGTAATGAAGAGGCTAGTGGTGGTGCAGTGCCAAATATTTGGGCACATCAGTGGTATGCTCCCAACACAAATCATGATGGTGTTACAGTATCAGGGATGTATACGACGCAGGGTGAAAAACAATTTGGTCATATGGCAACGATGGGTATCACTGCTCATGAATTCGGTCATTCCTTGGGTCTTCCGGATCTCTATGGTGCCAATAATCATGTAAGTGGTCTAAGTATAATGGCAAATGGAACCTGGAATAATCTCCAAGGGGAGGAACCTGGAACGACACCCACTCATATGGATGCCTGGTCAAAAGTAAAAGTAGGATTTGTAACACCAACTGTAGTAAATGCCACTAACAATTTTACGCTAAAAGCCATCCCGAATAATTATAATGTTTTAAAGGTTCCTTTAAAGGATAATACGTATTTTTTAGTTGAGAATCGCGAAAAAGTTGGATATGATGCTAGCTTGCAAACAGCTTCTGGAGGCATCGCGGTTTGGCACATTGATGAATCCATGAGTAATAACACGAATGATCCTCATCCTTTCATTGACATAGAGCAATCCGTGAGTGAATACCAAGACCCATTCTATTACACGAATAATAACCATGCTGCTACCTTTAGTCCAGACACCAATCCGAACAGTAACACCTACACGGGAGAAAAATCGGGAGTAACGATTACGACAACAAGCACAAGTAATTCTGCCATGAATGTGGCAGTCACAGCAGGAGGAGCCAGTCTGATTCCGCAAGCGAATTGGACGCTAAAATACGTAGACAGCGATGAATTGTACAATGAAGCCCCGAAAGCCTTTGATGGAAACAACAGCACGTTTTGGCACACGAAATGGAGCCCCGTAGCTCCAATGCCGCACGAGATTCAAATTGACTTGGGTGCAACGTATAGCATTTCCAAATTTAGTTACCTGCCCAGACAAGATGGTCAAGTGAACGGAACGATCAAGAACTATGAGTTCTACATCAGCAGTGATGGAGTGAATTGGGGAACAGCTGTAGCCACAGGTACCTTTGCAAATGATACTACGTTGAAAGAAACCAGCTTTGCAGCCAAGACAGGTCGCTATATTAAACTGCGTGCCTTAAGCGAGGTAAACAATAACCCATGGACAAGTGTGGCTGAACTCAATGTATTTGGGCAATAATGTATGGTAAAGGGTAGCTATTGCAATCATTGATACGCTACTCGAAAAGGTTATCATCTGCTGAGAGCTTCGCTCGGCATTTGATAACCTTTTTATTCCGCTAGAAACTGTTTTCTAACTTCATGCTTCCTTCCTAAATTTCGCAACCCCATTAAAAATCCAGCTTGCACCATCACCCGCAGCGTGCTGAAGCAATTGCTCAGACCCATGTATTTCTGCATACTGCTGTTCCTCCGCGGTAATCGGAATCATCCATAATAGATTCACAGGATCACCCGCCATGAGCGGAAGTGGAATGCGCGGGGCATCCTCAGGTTTTGCGAGCAGCATAGAGGAGAAGCGGCTATTGATCTGACTGATTTCCTGGCACGGAATGGTGTGACCCTGTGCGAGGAAGGTCATATACGACCACGGCAGAGAGGTTTGGCCGCTGACGTAGGCCAGCAAATGCTGTTCGTTTTGGGCAAGCCATTTGGTTTCGCAGGCAAAGGCCAGCTCGAATCGGCGTAATTGCTCTGGCTCTTCTGTAAACTGCTCGACTTTTGGCTGACGCAAAATGGACACGCCGAGGGTCATAGCATAGGTAACGTCTCCTTTTTCGATGGTCACCAATGCTTTCGGGGGCCAGTGACCGCCGTCGATGCCGTAATACTGTTTAACTGGGCCGAGAGTCGAGGTAATCGCGTCCATGAACTGCTGCTGGATGTCAGGCCAAGGGTTGCCATCCCAGCTCGCCCAAAAATGCTGGGCAGCCTCGATGCGAGCATACATGGCGTTCGACTCTGGTGTTCCCAGCGGAAAGCATAAATCAGATTCTCCGGTGCAATCTCGCGCATACGAAGGATAGTGCGAGCCGTCCGGGGAAGGGCCAGCCCAGCCGGGAATCACACACAGCACCTCATCCTCATACAAAAGCGCCGCTGCATCGCCTTCCTCCAGCCAAACGATCGAGAGCTGCTCTGGGTCCAGCCTGTCTGCTCCATCCGGATGAGCGCAGCAATCGCGTGGAAGCATGGGAGCTTGACCATCCTCCATCGCAGCGAAATCGATCGAGTCCGGTGCAGGACCGTAATTTCTTACCCAACAAGAGCGAATGCTGGCATGCTCCTCGCCTGGATAATCCCACAAATAAAAAAAGACACCGTTCTCATCCTCTTCGACAAAAGCTTGAATCGGACAAATGGGGGAGAACTCCTCTAATAGAACGTTTTTCATAGGTTTCACCTTCAATCGTCGTGATAGATTCGCCGATAACTATAAAGATTTGTGCTTGATTAAACAGGGTTAGAATACCATAATTGAATATTGATTACAAAATTCGGTACTTTGAAAATGTTTTCCCAGCAAAGGAGGTTACCAGATGAATCAATGCACCATCTATGTCTCCATCCAACAATGCGAGAAAGTCGTCGCTGCGATTGTCGAGGCTTTTCGTGATCAATTGGTAGAGGTATCCGCAGACGAACGGTCCGTGACCGTGACAGATAAAAAATGGTTTAGCAAGAGCAAGATCACCTTCAATCTTATGCGCGAGGACGATGACCAAGAAGCTTTTCTCCAGATGAAGAAAGGGATGTACGGCTACTTCGCACAGATTGAAACGACCCACGAGAAGGTACAGCAAAAGCTGTTGTACCAAATTACAGCGCTTAATGTGGCGGTAGGAATCGTGGCGAGCAAGGAAATTGATCAGACGGCGTTTGCGTCCATTATGGCGATTGCCGAAGAAGTACACGGGATTGTTTTTCTCCCTACCGGAGACATGCTCGATAAACAAGGAAGGCTGATTCTCAATACGGCAGGAGAATCCGAAGTGGACGATTTTCTGGTGACGGTCAGTGTAGACCTGATCGACGGACATATTCAGCCCTCCCAGTCAGGCGAAGCGCGCAAGGAGCGGAGCATCAAGCTATTGCAGGAGCAAGGCATTCCGTACATCCCGCATCTTCCTGTCATCGTAGGGGATGAGGATGCTGTCATCAGGAGCAAGGATGAGATTGTTCAGCGAGCGATTGCCCTGTGCTTGATTGCGGTATATGCCGGCGGGATTGCCGAAAACGGACAACTCAAGGAAGAGCGGGAGTTCATCGAGGGCATTATTGAGCAGTTTGGCGCTGCTGAATTCTTTACGGAAAAAGAGCGAGACTTCTTGAATGATCCACAGCCCGACCGAACCGATATGATTCAGATGGTTTGGATGTACGAATGCTACTGGGTACTGCTGTGGGCACTCGGCTATGTGGAAGAGCTTCATTTCCCAGATGAGATTTGTGATGTGAACACCGCGATTGACGCTCTTAGAAGCGCGGGTGACTATGATACCTTCTATAGCAATGCGGTCGTGAGAAGCAAACAAGAGATTCTCGATCAGGCAGATTTAATCTACCGCTATGACTGGGCGTGCGTGGATGCGCGCATCAACAATCGTGTGGTTGCGGGTGGTTTGAATGACGAAGTAGTTGTGGAAAGACACAGAGCATTGAATTGGCTGGTTCGTTACATGGAGGACGACTGGGATCATGTCTCGATGGATACATAAGCTGTATTCGCGAAAAAGTGGGACACCTAGTGTGATCTTCCTAGCAGGCATGGGCGATAGCGGTGAGACATGGAAGATCGTTCAAGACCGCATCTCGCAGGAAGCGTCTACCTTATCCTATGATCGGGCGGGGATTGGCAGGAGTCCAGCGCCAGTAGTCGTACCCCGGACTTGCCGTGATCTGGTCGAGGAGCTGTATGACTTGCTGCAAGAGATAAAGGTGGAGACGCCTTGTATTTTGGTCGGACATTCTTTTGGCGGCTTGGTTGCCAGATTGTTTGTGAGCCTGTATCCGCAGCTTGTTTCGGGGCTGGTTTTGGTGGACGCTGCTCCCGAATATAAGGAGCTCGCCTATGAAAAGGTTTTACCTGACAACCTGATCGCAGCCAATCGAGAATATTACGAGAATCCGATGCGAAACAGCGAGAAGATCGATAAAATACGGAGCTATCAAGAGATTGTTGACTCTTTTCGGCAAAGTGATATACCTGTCTCGATTATCACGAGAGGCTTGCCGGACGTGTGGGACGAGGAATGGCCGAACGAGGAAATCTTAGCAATCGAACAACGGCTGCAATCCGATTTCAAGCGGCTTTCAACCTCAAGCAAGCAAAGAATAGCTACTCGCAGCGGGCATTATATTCATCACGATGAACCGGAAATGGTGGTGGAGGAAATTTTGATTATGGTAAGGGGGATGAACAAGTGAGCGATACAAGAACCCAGCTTGTGCTGGACCTGCAAAGATTGGAGCAGGAACAATATCAGCTGCGTCAAGGGGAACAATTGGAGGATTTCGTCTCACGATTGTTGCAATACATTGGGGACCCTGACCCGGAATTGCGGGATAATCTCATCTACCCGGCATTTTATTATTGGATTCTCGACGAGGACAAGCTGACGGAGGCGCAATTGCGCAGCCTCCTGCGAGAGCTGACCGACGAAAAGCATTTGTTCTATCAGATCGGCAGCGAGGGTGATCCATCTGTATTTACGAGGACATTCTCTGCATTGCCGATTGCCTTGATCATGCGACGTCACAGGCAGAAGCCTTTTTTGGAGCTCGCTGATTTCCAGCATGTGAAGAATGCCATGCTCCGCTATTTTCAAGAGGAGAAGGACTTGCGCGGCTATTTGTCCGAGGGAGGCTGGGCTCACAGTACCGCTCACGGAGCAGACGTATTCGTAGAGCTAGTGCAGTGCCCAGAGAGCGACGAAGCCGTACAGCGAGACGTTCTTCAAGCGATCCAGGGCGTGCTACATAACGGAAAGCATATTTTCAATGACGAAGAGGACGAACGACTTGCGAGCATCGTAGATACCATGATAGACAAAGGCTTGCTTCCAGAACAGGAACTTGCTGACTGGATCAATGGCTTGGCAAGCTGTGCCGAGCTTCCAAAAAGTCGTACTCAAGTTATCGCTCGGGTAAACAGCAAGAACTTTTTACGCTGTCTCTATTTCAGAAGGGCACGAGATAGCCGGGAAAATGAGCTTGCGGCAGCTATGCTTGCTGCCGTAACGAAGTGTAACAGATTTGCGATCAATTAATGGGTGAAGGTTGATGCCAAGACAGAAGGCATCAGCCTTTTCTTTTTTTATACGAAGTTTTAAATGGAAGCGATGAACCAACAAAGCTGGCAAGAAGAAAAAGCGCAGGGCTCGTAGACCTTGACAACGCCTACCCAGTCGGAACTTCAAAAAGGGGACCACGCTTGTCGAACACCTCTTCTTTGAGAACCTTCCGCCCGTAGGGTGGCTTTGGCTCGACGGTCCCCTTTTTGAAGTGTAGACGGACAGTCAATCCCCCTTGCGGGCGTGTCAGAGTCAAAGAGAACTGCGCTTTTTCTTCTCCTCCACTACACACTCGGACGATTGACAATCCCTTACTAGTACTATATAGTACTAATCATGAAACGAACCTCAAACCGTGACCATGTCATCGCCACTGCATCTAATTTGTTTTTGCAAAAAGGAATCATGAATACCAGCATGGATGACGTCGTAGCACAGAGCAAAGTCTCCAAGTCCAACATTTACTACCACTTCAAAAGCAAGGAGGAGCTCGTCGTAGCTGTACTCGGCTACAGAATCAACGTCCTGAGAGGAGCACTGGAAGCCATCTTGCAACGGACAGACCTGTCTGTTTCCGCACGGGTAGGGCTGATTTTTACCACCATCGCAGAAGAACTGGAGGGCCGCTCCTGTGTAGGAGGCTGTCCGATCCTTTCCTTGCTGTCGGCACAAATACCAGAGGTCAAAGCGCGAATCAACGAGTTCCTGATCGAATGGCAGAACCTAGCGGAAAAGCTGCTCGTGGAGGGAATCGCCCGTGGAGAATTCAAGGAAAATATCTCGATTCAGCAAACGGCAGTCTTGTTCGTGACCATTATGGAGGGAGCGATGCTCATGGCTGAATCGCAGGGTCATGCACAGGTACTCGTAGGCGCAGGTCAGACACTTCTACACTTGATTCAAGTGTAGGATTTTTTTGAAGTGAATTAGTACTGACTAGTTCTATAAATATAAAGGAGGCAGAAACAATGGCTGTCGTTTTTGTAACAGGTGCGACTGGATTTATCGGCAAGGAGTTAACAAAGCAGCTGGCCCGGTCCGGTCATACCGTACTGGCGCTGGTTCGTTCGCCCGAGAAGTGGGATGAATTGCTGATGCAGATGACACCTACAGAGAGGTCTAATTGCAAGGCCGTGCGGGGTGATTTGCGAAAGGAGGGCTTGGGATTATCAGCGAGCGATTACGAGCAGGTATTGCGCGCAACTATTATCATCCATGCAGGTGCCCCGATGGATATTTCGCTGGATGAAACGGTGGCGAGGGAATTGATTTTACAAGGAGCAAGTCACCTTGCAGCACTAGCGAATGAATTGCATAAACAACAGCGTCTACAAAAGCTGATTCATATCGTTGGCTACATGAGTCCGTTTGACGATGAGAGTGGAAAGCTGGCGACAGATGTTTTTGCGCCAACCGATTTTTATCAAGAGGCAGGGGGCTACGAGAAATACAAGTTTCTGGCAGATCTATACCTCAGACAAGAGGCGTATCAAAAAGGAATGCCGCTGGTCGTGGTAAATCCGTGTACGATCATAGGCCCGCGAAGCACCGGGAACACAGAACAAACAGATGGATTCGGGCTCGTGATCAGCTCCATGCGGCGTGGTAAGATCCCTGTTCTTCCCGGTGGTAAGGAGTGGTGGCTGCCCTTGCTTTCCGTCGACGATTTTGCCCAGGTCATTGTGGGGATTGTAGAGACAAATCACATCGAGCATCAAACGTATTACGCCTTAAATGAGCGGAGTGCCACGCCAGCTTTTTCAGAGCTGATTTCGTTGATGGCTAAAGAATTACGGATGAAGCCACCAACCATTCCTTTCCCAGTATCGGTCTTGAAAAAAATTCTCCATAACGGCGGCAGCCGCTTGCTCGGGGTACCTGCCAATTCGATGGATTTTCTCGTAAAGAAAGACTTCCCGCTCGCTCCCTTTCAGCAAATGAAAGCGAAAAAAAGCATCGATGCATACGACGTAGCGGCGTATCTTCCCAGTGTGATTGCCGATCTCGACTACCGTTTGTCGGTCAAGGATCAGAAAGTACCTCCTTGCTTTCACCGAGAGCAAATCGCAGGCATGGCCGCGTACAAGAAAGAAGGCTCGGGTACTCCGTGGCTGCTCGTGCACGGGCTTTTCAGTGAGATGAGCGATTTACTCCCGCTCGCTGAACAGCTGGGTGAACAGGAAGTATGGTTACTGGATTTACCCGGATTTGGCAGATCGCCCTATCACCATCACGAAAAACCGCTCGAGGGCTTTATCGAGGCAGTGGCCGAGGCATTGCGACAGCTGCCATCTCCGGTTCATCTTGCAGGACATTCATTTGGCGGGCTTTTGGCATGGGAGGCAGCAAAGCGAGTACCGGAAAAAATCGAGAAGCTATACCTTTTGCAGCCACCCCTGCATGCCCCGAAGTATTCTCGGCTGCAGGCGGGATTGGGGAAGAGTCCAGCCCTCCTTCAGTTTTTTTTGCAAAAGCAGTTAACGTCAGCCAAATTGGAAAAAGCAATGCTTGAGCAAGGGGTATTTCAGTCTACGTATGAAATGCCAAAAGGCTATGTAGAAAAGGCAGGGAAGCTCCTGCAATCCCCGCGCATCAGCAAGACGCATACAGACGTGCTGCGCTACTTTATGAACGAATTCCGGCAAATGGCGGTAGCGACACAGCCTCTCCCTTTTCCAGCCCAGATCGTATGGGGAACTCAGGATAAAACGTATCAGCTGACAAAAGGAGCAGAGGATGCATTCAGGAAAGCGAATGTAGAGATTGAAAGGCTCTCCGTTGCTCATCATTTTCCCCTCAGTCATCCACAGCTAACGGCAACCGTATTGCTACAGATGAGGCACGGCAAGGAATGACGACGGAGAGAGTCTTCAGAAGGGGCATGGTAGAAAGGGACCATGCTCTTTTTTTGAATGGGGCGAGAAAAAACGAGTTGAACTTTCTGTAAATTTGGAATAGACTATTTTTAACTAATAACGACACTATAACGACAAGTGACGTTAGTGGAGAAAGAGGGAGGAGAGCAAAGTGCAGGAGCGCAACAAGAAGAAGCTAGTTCATACCGTTTCTCACATCTGGGTGAAGACCTCATGAAGCAGTATATTGTGAAGCGCCTATTGTCGGGCATCATTGTCCTGTTTGGACTCTCCGTTTTTACGTTTTTGCTCATTCATCTCATCCCCGGAGACCCTGTGCGGATCATGCTGGGGCAGCGGGCGACTGTAGAACAAATCGAGTCGCTTCGAGGAGAGCTGGGCTTGAACAAGCCTTTGGTAGTCCAGTATCTCGACTATGCTTCTGGCGTTTTAAAAGGAGATCTCGGCACTTCCCTGAAAACGGGCCGACCTGTCAGCACAGAAATTGCTGATCGCTTTCCAGCGACAGCAAAAATGGCAGTAGCCAGCCTCGTAGTGGCAGTTGTGATCGGTATCGGGCTGGGTGTCCTAGCGGCAAAATACAAGGATACACCCATCGATGGAGCGATTATGACCTTTTCCACCTTTGGGATGTCCATACCCGGCTTTTGGTTAGGTTTACTCGTCATCCTTGTATTCTCCGTCCATTTGGGCTGGTTTCCGATTGCGGGAGGAACGGGGTTAAAAGACATGGTTCTTCCAGCGTTTACCCTGGGGACATTGACGGCGACGGCACTCAGCCGACTCACTCGTGCTGGCATGGTAGAGGTTTTGTCCAATGACTATATCCGAACAGCACGTGCGAAAGGGATGAATGAACGAGTTGTGCTGCTGCGGCACGCTTTTCGCAATGTGATGATTCCAATTGTGGCTGTCATTGGCTTGGAACTCGCTGGCTTGCTTGGTGGGGCTGTGATTATCGAGCAGGTTTTTGGCTGGCCGGGAGTGGGGACTTTGGCGATTCAAGCAATTAGCTCGCGGGATTTTCCGATGATTCAAGGAACGACGCTGTTTATCGGAGCGGTGTATGTCCTCGTTGTCATTTTGATTGATGTCCTGTACGCGGTTCTCGATCCTCGCATTGATTACGCCGCGAAGGAGGGGGTATAGCATGTTCTGGAGCAGACAATGGTCCATGCCTCGTTTCGAATTATTTGAGAAGATCATGCAGCAAAAGAAAGCGAAATACAGCTTCCTGATGATGCTCTGCATTGTTTTGCTTGGAATCATCGGGCCGTGGATTGCTCCGCACGATCCCACGAAAACGTACTACGAAGCATTTATGCAAGGCCCGTCGAAAGACTTTTGGCTAGGGACAGATGCGATTGGCCGCGATATTTTTTCCCGGATGCTGTACGGAACACGAGTGACAATGACCGTAGCTGTGCTGGCGTCTGTCATGACGTTTGTAGCAGGAACGTTGATTGGTGTGACATGCGCTTACCTCGGAGGAATTGTTGACAATGTGATCATGAGAATCATGGACATCATGCTGGCGTTGCCCGGCATTGTGCTGGCTCTAGCCATTGTCGCTGTACTCGGACCGAGTCAGGAAAATGCGATGATCGCGATCGGAATATCATCGATCCCGGCCTTTTCGATTCTGATCCGTGGTGCGGCACTCTCGATCAAGCAATCCGGTTATGTGGAGGCAAGTCGCTCCATCGGCAGCTCGAATTGGTGGATCATTACGCGCCAGTTCATTCCGAACATCTCCAACGTGCTGATCGTCTATACGACCATGTTTATAGGTAGTGCTATTTTGGGGACCTCGGCACTGGGCTTTATCGGTTTGGGTGCGCAGCCTCCTACACCGGAGTGGGGAACGATGCTGAATGAAGGGAAAAATTACTTGCGAGAAGCTTGGTGGCTCGCGACATTTCCCGGTCTTGCGATTACGGCAGTCGTTTTTACGGTGTATTTGCTGGGGGATGCTTTGCGCGATATCTTTGATCCCAAAGCATAGTTGACGAGCTTCCGTTCCCGAAAAAGGAGTGAGTAACGTGACAAACATGTTGGAAGTGACAGGATTGACTACCACGTTTTCAAAAAATGAAAGGGCTTTCAAAGTAGTGGACAATCTTTGTTTGCAGGTCAAAAAAGGTGAATCGGTCGGGATCGTCGGAGAATCAGGATGTGGAAAAAGCGTTGCCTCCCTATCCATGATGCGCTTGCTCAGTAAAAACGGAAGCATTGAAGGCCGTATTCAACTGGACGGAGCCGATCTCTTGCGCTATAGCGAAAAAGAGATGCAGAAGATCAGAGGAAAAGAGATCGCCATGATCTTTCAGGAGCCGATGACTTCGCTGAATCCCGTACTGACTATCGGCAAGCAATTGAGCGAAGGACTGGAAAAGCATGAGGGCATGAACCGAGCCCAATCGAGACAAAGAGTGGTCGAGCTGTTGACGCAGGTAGGCATTTCACGTGCCAATGAAATCTATCACGAGTACCCGCATCGTCTGTCAGGGGGGATGCGACAGCGCGTGATGATCGCGATGGCGATTGCCTGCCATCCAAAGCTGCTGATAGCGGACGAACCGACGACTGCACTAGACGTAACGATCCAGGCGCAAATATTGGATGTCATGAAAAAAATCCAAAGAGAGCTGGGCATGTCGCTCATCATGATCACGCATGATTTGGGCGTCGTCGCCGAGACATGCGACCGGGTACTCGTGATGTATGCCGGGCAGGTCATTGAAGCCGCTGATGTTCGCACACTGCTGCGCAGCCCCAAGCATCCTTACACCGTGGGCTTGATCAAATCAACGCCACATAACGCCAAAGGCCTGAAGAGATTGCATAGTATCGCGGGAAGTGTGCCGACCCCTGATCATTACCCAAAAGGATGTCGTTTTGCTCCGCGATGCGAGAAGGTGATGCCTATTTGTTTGGAACAAAATCCCCCGTTACTGGATGTGGATCAGCAGTCGGAATGCCGCTGTTGGCTGTATCGAGAGAACAGGGAGAGCACGGCGGTGAATGGATGAAGACGCCTCTTTTGCAAGTGAAGAACCTGAATAAGAAGTTCCTTGTCCGCAAAGGGTGGTTTCAGCCGCCGAGTTACGTGCATGCCGTTCATGGAGTGAACATGACTGTCAACGCAGGTGAAACGTTGGGAATCGTGGGAGAGTCGGGATGTGGCAAGTCAACACTGGGCAGATGTATTTTGCGTTTGATCGAGCCGACAGACGGCGAGATTGTGTTCGAAGGTCAAAATATCCGTAGCTTACAGAAGCCAGACATGAAAAAGCTGCGGCGTGATATGCAAATGGTGTTTCAAAATCCATTTGATACCCTCAATCCAAAGCTGACGATCCAACACATTTTGTCAGAGCCATTGATTGCCCATGGTATTCAAAAACGCGAGCGAACAGCCATGATCGAGGAGACGCTGGAGATCGTCGGTTTGAACAAAAGTCATTTGTCGCGATATGCCCATGAGTTTTCCGGAGGACAAAGGCAAAGAATCGGAATCGCTCGCGCCTTGATGCTCAGGCCAAAGCTCATCATCGCTGACGAGCCTGTATCCGCTCTCGATGTATCGATCCAATCGCAAATTCTCAATTTGCTTCAGGATTTGCAGGAGCAGTTTTCGCTCACGTATCTTTTTATCTCGCATGATTTGAGTGTCGTCGAGCATATCGCCGATCGGGTAGCGGTGATGTACTTGGGAGAAGTGATTGAGCTAGCGAAAAAAGAAGAGCTGTTTCAACGTCCGATGCATCCCTACACACAGTCGCTTCTCTCCGCTATTCCTATCACAGATCCTGACGAGAAAAAAGAACGGATCATGTTAACAGGGGATCTTCCGTCTCCATCCAATCCACCGAAGGGCTGCAAGTTTCATCCGCGTTGTTGGGCATGCATGGACGTGTGCAAAACAGAAGCCCCTCTATTAACAGAAGCAGACGGCAGACTCGTTGCGTGTCATCTCTATGAAAAATAAGGGAACAGGAGTGATAGATAGATGTTGGACCCACGTCTTACGAAGCTGGCGAATGTGCTGGTAAATTACTCTACAAATGTGCAGCCGGGAGATAACGTGCTGATCGATGCGATGGAGGTGGACGCTGCTCTGATAAAGGAGCTTGTCAAAGCAGTTTCGCGAGCAGGCGGACATTCCTTTGTGAACCTGCGTGAATCCTCGATTAGCCGTCAGTTATTGTTAGCGGGAACAGAGGAGCAATTCCGTCTAGAGGCAGAGATGGACAAAGAACGAATGGAAAAAATGCAAGCGTGCATCATCATCGAGGGTGGGCTGAACATCAACGAAATGTCTGATGTCCCGGGTGAGCAGATGAAGCTGGCTACATCCTTTTCCAAAGAAGTAAGTATCGTGCGTCTCAAAAAGAAATGGGTCTATCTCCGTTATCCGACGCCTTCCATGGCGCAGCTGGCGAATAAGAGTACAGAAGCGTTCGAACAGTTTTACTTTGATGTCTGCACAATGGATTATGCCAAAATGGCAAAAGCCATGCAGCCGCTCAAGGAACTGATGGAGCGAACTGACCGCGTGAAAATCACGGGACCTGGCACAGAGCTGACCTTCTCCATCAAAGGCATTCCAGCGATCCCGTGTCCGGGGCAATATAACATACCAGACGGTGAAGTGTTCACGGCCCCTATTCGCGATTCGGTGAACGGTGTCCTATCGTTTAACACGCCTTCGCCTTATCAAGGCTTTACCTTTGAAAAGGCGCGGTTGGAGTTCGTGGACGGGAAGATCGTTCATGCCACAGCCAATGACACGGAGCGCTTGAACAAAATTCTGGATACGGATGAAGGTGCCCGGTACATTGGGGAGTTTGCTTTGGGGGTCAACCCGTTCATCCGGGAGCCTATGCAGGATATTTTATTCGATGAAAAAATCGACGGCAGCTTCCACTTTACCCCGGGCCGATGCTATGACGAGGCATCCAATGGCAACATGTCAAACATCCATTGGGACATGGTCATGATTCAACGACCGGAGTACGGTGGCGGTGAGATTTGGTTCGATGACCACTTGATTCGCAGAGACGGACGCTTTCTTTTACCGGAGCTTGAACCACTTAACCCAGAAAACCTGAAATAACAGGGGGAGCATGAGGCATGACACATGGAATCGACGGGCATTTTGACCTTTTGCTGGATGTTGCCATTCAGCGCGAGTTTGGCAGACGAAAAGTGATTGAAACGGATTATTTGCCTGATTTGGTCGCGGGTGGGGTGCATACAGTTGTCGCAGCGATTTATATCGACAACAAATTCCTGCCGGAGATGGGCTTGAGAAAAGCACTGCAACAAATCAGCGCGTTGCACGCAGAGGCAGATGAATCGCCTGATAAAATCATGGTTTGCAAAAGTGTGAGCGACATCGAGACAGCGAAACGACAGGGGAAAATTGGTTTTGTGCTCTCTCTGGAAGGCGCGGAACCGTTATATAATGATCTGAGTATGCTCCGTGTTTTTTACGAGCTGGGCGTACGCCTTCTGGGTCTCGTGTGGAGCAGGAGAAACTTCGTTGGAGATGGCAGTCATTTTAGTCCGGTACGGGAAGGGCGCAAGGGAGGGCTCACGGAGTTCGGCATCCGCGTCGTCGAAGAGGCAGAAGCAATGGGCATCATCATTGATGTCAGCCATCTGAATGACGAAGGCTTCTGGGATCTGATCGAGGTAGCGCGTAAACCCATCATCGCTTCTCATTCTAACTGCCGGACATTAGCGAGCTCCATGCGCAATCTGACAGATGAGCAAATCAGAGCGATTGCATTCACCAACGGCGTAATTGGCATCAATGGCGTCAATCTATTCGTAGCGGACACAGACGACCAGGCTGATATCGAGCACATGATCAACCACGTCGATCACATCGTGAAGCTGGTTGGGGTTGAACACGTCGGACTTGGTCTGGACATCATCGAACCATTTATGAAATACGATTCTCCCAATATGTTTATCCAAGCAGGACGCAAAGATTTTGATGTCGTAAAAGGACATACAAAGGTTCCAGAGCTTGTGCGCGCCCTTGCCAAAAGAGGGTACAAGGATGAAGCGATTGAGCGTATTTTGGGCAAAAACTTCATCCGCGTGTTTAAGGACGTCTGGAAATCAAAGAGAGATGAGGAGGTGGAGCATTGACCATTACGATAGCGGTAATCTCTTCGGAAGAATTTTTGCCAAGGATCTTGAAGCATACCCAATCCATTGATTACATTCAACTGACCTCGTATACATACCAGAACCCCAAAGAGAGCGCTGCGTTGGTTGATCAAATCCATGACTGCGACGTGCTGCTTTTTGCTGGCCCACTTCCTTATTTTTTTGCCAAGGAAAAGGTAGAGCAAAAGAAGCTGCCTGCCGTGTACATCCCGATCGATGAATATACGATTTCCCTTTCTTTGTTTCATACCTTGCTGAACGTACCAGGAGGACTGGACCGCATCTCGATAGATTTGCCAAAGGCGGAGTATATTGAGAAGGTCGCTGATGAATTGGGCATTGTTTCTAAGCCTTGGTATGTAAAAGACTACAGTGAGATTATTGAAGAAGGCGGGACGAAATTTGACGTAGAGGAGATTATTTTGTTCCACAAGGAGCTTTGGGAACAGAAACAGAGCCATTTTGCTTTGACTGGTGTTGATTACGTATATCGCCAATTGCGTGAGATGAACATCCCTTCCGCATCGCTGGTTAGTCCCGATAAAAATATTCGCGATGCCGTCAATCAAGCGATTGCTTATGGTCAATTAAAAATTAGCAAAAACTCGCAAATCGCTGTGGGAATTGCAGCGATCCAGCAAAATGATGGTCCGCCAGTAGAAACACAGTGGCAGAATGCGACGATTATTTTGCTGCAAGAGCTGCTGGAGCTCGTCAAAGAGACGGACGCTTCCATTCAAAAATTGGGAATGGATCAATTCATCATCTATGGCACGAGAGGCAGTATCGAGCAAATGATTGAATATGGGAAGATCATGCAAGTATTGGGCAATGTCGATCTGCTTGCCAAAGTGACGGTTGCCATCGGGTTTGGTTTTGGTCTAACTGCGAAAGAGGCCGAAGCCAACGCACGCATAGCGATTTATCATGCCCAGAAAACAAAGGAAAGCAGTGCGTACTTGGTAACAGATGAAAAAGAAGTGATTGGACCGTTGAACACTGAATCGAAGACCTTCCAATTAAAAAGCGAGAACAAGGAAGTGCTGGAGATAGCGGAGAAGACTGGCGCAAGTGTCGCTACGATCACGAAAATCATGCAGTATGTCAAACTTCACCGCGATAACCGCTTCACCGCTTCCGATTTAGCCGAGTACCTCCAGATCAGTCGCCGCAGCTCGGAAAGAACCTTGAAAAAGCTGATCGAGCATCAGGTCGTAGAGATCGTCGGAGAAGAACAGCCGTATCAGCAAGGACGCCCGCGGGCTGTGTATCGCCTTAATCATCCATGATTCTCCTCAAGTAACATCAACCTGTCCCGGTTTTCCGTTTACGAAGGCAATCCGGGACCCCCACATCTCTTATCTAAGAAGCAATCCGATCTAATTAGCGACTATATACCGACGAAGTAGGCTTCGAATGGAAAAGACTCGAAAAATGGAGGTCGCGACATGCTATCAGAGCGGTTAAAGAGCCAAATTCGCAGCGTTTTACTCATATGTGTACTGGTCTTTTCCATCGTTGGCTGTAGCTCTGCTCCCACTCCGGCTACAGACGGGAAGCAAGCAAATCAACAAGCAAAAGTCTCCCAGCCCAAAAAGGGTGGGACGATCACCATGGGCTACCAGATGGAGCCGGATACGCTGGACCCGCAAAAGACGTCGTTGCCAGCGGGAAATTTTGTTGGGAGCATGTTGGGGGGATCTCTGCTGATCCTCGATCCCTTTACGTTTGAGTTGAAGCCGCATCTGGCTGAATCGTACACGATCTCGGAAGACGGCAAGACCATGACGTTCAAGATACGTTCTGGCGTGAAGTTTCATGATGGAACACCGCTCACTGCGGAAGTTTTTAAGCAAAGCTATGAACGTGCACTCGATCCGAAAACAGCCTCACCGGTTACGGGACCGGACGTATCTTCGATCAAATCCATTTTAGCTCCTGATGATTCCACATTGATCTTTCATTTGGATGAGCCCTCCCCTTCGTTACTTTATAACTTATCATATAGCGGCTACCAGCAACCCATTTCCGTAGAGGCACGAAACAAATACGGAAATGAGCTGGGACGCAATCCTGTGGGGGTAGGTCCGTGGAAATTCGAGAGCTGGAAAACAGGAGAATCGATCACACTGGTACGAAACGACGAGTATAAGTGGGCAGCTCCTTTTGCTCTGAATCAAGGACCTGTAAGACCCGACAAGTTCGTTCTGAAATTTATTCAAGACAACCAGACCATGATGGCTGCTCTCGACAGTGGGACGATTGATATTGCCACTGTCCCCCCGAAAGACGCGAAGAAATACAAGGATCACAAAGATTTTACGGTGCTGGAAGGAATGCAGCCTGCAGAGTACTTCATTGGGATGAATCTGGAAAATGAAATCTTGCAGGATGTCCGCGTGAGAAAAGCACTGAACTTGGCGATCAACAAAGATGCATTGATCATGGCAGATCTGCAAGGAGAGGGGGTGCCTGTCTACGGACCGATCCCACCAACGATGATCGGATACGATGCAGCAGTAGAGCAGTACGGCTACAAGTACAATGCTGATCAAGCCAGACAACTGCTGGAAGAGGCAGGATGGAAGCCAAACGCGCAAGGGATAAGGGAAAAGGATGGGAAAACGCTCAGCCTGACGATGCTCATCGAAGAAACAAATCCCGGGCATCAGCTGGTGCAAAGCATGTTCAAAGAGATTGGTGTCGAAGTGCATATCCAAAAGTATGAATCAGCGACAGCTCTTGAACAGGCACTGAAGGGCGAGTTCGATTTGTTCTCAACGAGTCATGGCAGTGTCGATCCAGATATTTTGCACTTGTTACTGCATTCGAGTCAGATCGGGGGCTTGAATTTCTTTCGCCTCAGTGATCAACAGCTCGATAGGCTGTTAAATAAAGGACGAACGACAACAGATCAAGTACTGCGACAGCAGGTTTTTGCAGACATTCAAAAAAGAATCGTGGAACAGGCCTATTGGATTCCGCTCTATTCCGCAAAAACATTCGTGGTCGTCAGTAACCGGATTCAAGGCGTCAAACCAAATCCATTAGCCTCCTTAATTATTCAGGACATGTGGGTGAACGAGTAGGGCATGGTATGACAACATTCGAAAGAGGTGGAAAAAATGAGACAGCAAGGCTGGTTAGTAGAATGGGAAGAACTGGTTGAAAAAGACATGAAGGAAGGCAGAGTTCCGGGCTTCGTCATGGGTGTGAATTTGAATGGGCAGAGCCTGTTTCGCAAAAGCTTTGGCTATCGTGATCGTGAAAAGGAAGTCGAAATCACGCCTGATACCGTGATGGGATTGGCCTCCGTTACGAAGTCCTTTACATGCATGGCGATCATGCAGCTACAGGAAGCGAAGAAGCTATCTGTTCATGATCCGGTGATCAAGTACCTCCCTGAATTTCGTACCCCGGATCGTCAAAAAACGGAGCAGATGACAATCCACCATTTTATGACGCACACGACGGGCATGCCGCCTCTGCCTATTGATAACCTAGCGATTCGCAACTCCATGCTCGATGACATGCCTGACGAGGATAACCCGATTCACCGGTACTTGAAAAAGGAGTACCAGAAACCGATCTACACGTTCGAAGAGCTGATGGAAGCTCTTGCCCTGGCGGATTATGAACTGGTGGGCTCTCCAGGACAATTGTTCAGCTATTCAAATGATTGCTATTCTCTCCTGGGAGCGGTCATAGCCAGAGTGAGTGGGAAATCGTATGACGTTTATATCAAAGAGCATATTTTGGAACCAGCAGACATGAAGAGCAGCACTTTTCTTCTGAGCGATCTGCCACACCTACCGGATGTAACGACCATCTATCATTTTAAAGAGAGTAATGGCGTATCTGAGATTTACCCTGATCCAAATTGGGAGGATGGGCTACTGGTAGCGGCATCGGGGCATTTGAATTCAACAGTGCATGACATGTTGAACTACGCTGAAATATTCCGTACGGGCGGATGTGTGGGCAAGGAACGGATTTTATCCGAAGAGAGCGTCAAACAAATGATCTATCCGCATGTCCAGATCAGCTACGGAAGGTATTACGGATATGGCTTATCCATTCAATCCGACTACTATGGGGGTACCTTGATCAAGCACGGTGGAGCGATCAAAGGTGTCGCTGCCCATTTAGCGATTGTTCCAGAGCGGGGCATTACATCCATGGCTCTAGCCAATTTGATCGGAAGCCCCGTCGAAAAAGCCACATTGACAGCACTCCATGCCGTAGAAGGGCGTCCATTGAATACGCCGCAGTACCAATTCGAGACATACAGCGTCCCTACTGCCCAATTAGGAGAGTATGTCGGTCGATACGTTAGTGGGGAAGGCGTGGATATCATCGTATATGTGGTAGAGGATGCCTTGATGATGATAGATAAAACGTCGGATGTGTTTGGTGGAGGAAAACAACTGAACTGTCTATTGCGACCAATTGGGGAGCATCAATTTATCACCGAGAGAGAGGGCAGCGAGCTGACAGTTGGCTTTGTAAAAGGCGAAGATGGCGCTGTAAAAGCCATGTCCCTTTATTATCGAATCATTCCACGAGTAACTGCTGCAGAGGGGAGTCGAGTATGAAAATAACGTCAGTATGTGTTCATGCCATAAGGTTGCCGCTAAAACGCCCATTTATCATCGCGTACGCCTCCTATGAGGATATGCCGTCCATTATTGTAAAAGTGGAGACAGACAATGGCCTGGTCGGGCTAGGAGAAGCGGTACCGGATCAAAATGTCACCGGAGAGACATGGGAGTCTACCTATACAATGCTCGTTCATAACTTGGCGCCTGTTGTGATCGGTGAGAATCCGTTTGATATCGAGAGAATCCACGAGAAGATGAACCAGGCTGTATGGGGAGTACCAGCAGCAAAAGCCGCCATCGATATCGCATGCTATGATCTGATGGGCAAGGCGGCTGGTCAACCCGTTTACCATTTCCTAGGCGGAAAATATCACACGACTCTTTCCTTCCCGTATGTGTTAAGCATTTTAGAGCCAGAGGTCATGGCAGCTGAAGCCAGGCAAGCAGTGGCAGCCGGGTATGACTCGATCAAAATAAAAGTGGGAGCTGATCTTCAGACAGATATCCAGCGAATCCGGGCTGTTCGGCAGGCAGTTGGTCCTGACGTAGGGTTGCGGGTGGACGCCAACCAAGGTTGGGAGAACCGTGCGAACTCCTTGCTTGTTATGAAACAGATCGAGGATTGTCACATTGATTGGATGGAGCAGCCTGTCTTGGCAGATGATCTTGAGGCTCTGGCTGATATTCGCAAGCAAACGACTACTCCAATTATGGTAGACGAGGGACTGCACGGGACAAAGGAAATGCGGGAAGTCATCGCGAAGAAAGCTGCAGATAAAGTAAACATCAAACTCATGAAAAGTGGAGGGATTTATCCTGCTCTCAAATTGGTGAATCAGGCGGAAATGGCCGGGATGGAGTGTCAGATCGGTTCGATGCTGGAGTCCTCGATTGGCAGTGCAGCTGGTGCACATTTGTCACTGGCGAAGAAAAACATCATTTCCAATGAGTTGGCAGGACCTACGATCATTTCGCGGGATGTGGCCGAGCTTACGATTCACGGAAGTCAGATTGTCGTGACAGATCAGCCAGGCTTAGGCGTAGAGCTAGACGAAGCAGTGCTTGCCGACATAACGGTTAAGTCAGAGCAGGTCATCGGAGCGAAGCGGCAACCCGTATAGGGAGAGGACTGAATGCAAAATACGCGCATAGAAATTGTCGAGGCATTGACAGAGAGTCAGCTTCAGATGATCAAGGCAATGGAGCAGGAGGCTTTTGGCCCACATGGAGCGATTGATGAATGGGTGCTCGTACCACTCGCGAGACATGGCTGTGTTGCACTTTTCATGGAAGCAGAGGAGGCATATCCTGTCGGGGTATGCCAGCTCTTGAGGGATTTTCGTCAGCCGGACAAATGCTACATGTATGGGTATTACATCCGGGCAGATCGTAAAGGGATGGGGTATGGGTTCTCTTTCTTGAACCGATTGCTAGAGCAGCTGCATGAGGATGGGTTCCGTCAGATTTGTCTAACTGTAAGCCCTGATAATACTGGAGCAGTCGGACTCTATCAAAAAGCAGGTTTTGTGGTTATCGAGACACGAATTGCGGAATATGGCAGTGGAAACGATCGCTATTATATGGTGAAAACGTTATAGAAGGGGAGTCTCTACAAGCATTTGCGTAGACATTTTTCACTATTGTTTGTTGGAGATTCATTGGCCCTGTACTCGTTGTAACCCGAAGCAAATTAGGCACCGGACATGTTCCGGTGTTTTTTTTGTGCACTTGACAATTATAAGACGATGAATCATTATGTTTATTAAATAATAAACAAAAACTAATTTTGTCTAGTTAAATCCGTTCATGAAAAACTGGGGGAGAAATGATGAATCGAGAAGAACTGAAACAACTGTATAAAGAATCGGAAACGGAGGCAGGGGTGTATCAGATCAAAAACACCCATAACCAAAAAGTCTGGATCAGCGCCACCCGCAACCTTAAGACGATGAACGGAAAGCTGTTCACTCTCAAAATGGGTTCGCATATAAACAAACAGCTTCAACAGGAATGGAATGAATACGGAGAAGAGGCATTCGTCTTTGAAGTGTTGGAGGTTTTGAAAAAGAAGAAAGACGGATTCTTTGATGAAAAGGATGCCCTGAAGAAACTGGAACAAAAATGGCTCGACCAGCTCCAGCCGTACGGAGAGCGTGGATACCATCAGGAAAAAAAGAAAGAGCAATAATCAAACGAAAAGAGGGAACGAAAATGAAAATACCTACGAACTTGAACCATAAGCCTGTTGTCATCTCGGATAACTATGAGCGTGTTGATGGTCGATTCGCCAGGAACACAGATGCGAAAGCACTTTCTCTGGGAGTGGCAGAGGGCAGCTCCAGAAGAAAGGTCGATCTATCTGCCAAAGTATGGAGATACACGGGAGAAGAATGGTCGAAACAATCGGAGGAGCTGCCTCTCCATCGTGTTCTTGATATGTCCATACTGATTTGTCGGTCTTTGGCCCATTTTCGCGACGCATACAGATATGAGCATTACTATGACCCACAGGAGCCTGTCATCGACCGAGTTGCCCTGCAAGGGGATGCAATGAACGTGGCGATATGCACGGACAATGAGCGTCTTCATGAAGATATTAAGCTGTTCAGCCAAGCGTTGAGTAACGACGATGAGATGATCAGCGAACGTCTGCGCACATTATCAAAGCTATTAATGGATATGGGGTATTAAAATGTTTTCCAATGTTTATGTTCGAACGATTATCCTCTCCCGCGTGCTGCTGCATTTGGGGATTTGGGTCCGGAATTATGCCGTCCTTCTTTTTGTTAGCGAATTGACGAATAATAATCCGGTTTATGTATCACTGATTTCGGTTGCGGAATTCGCACCCATTTTTCTATTCGGCCTGATTGGCGGAACCTTTGCCGACCGATGGCGACCGAAGCGGACAATGGTTTGGAGCGATCTGCTGTCTGCCCTGTCCGTCGGGGCTGTGCTGCTTGCCCTCATGAATGGGGGATGGGTGGCACTACTCATCGGAACCTTTATTTCCGCCAGCCTGTCTCAATTTTCTCAGCCCTCGGCCATGAAACTGTACAAGCGGCATGTGCCGGCTGAACAACTGCAGGGCGCAATGGCTATGTCCCAAACGCTTGTCGCTGTCTTTACGGTTTTAGGTCCGGTCATCGGCACGTTTATTTTCATCCAGTTTGGAATCACAGTCTCTCTGATTTTGACGGCGGTTCTTTTCCTAGGGTCTTTCCTTATCTTAGCGACGCTTCCCCGTGACGCGGAGGAACCGAAGTCTGAGGATGCCGGCGGCTTCATAGAGGAATTGAAGGCCGGACTGCGCTATATCGGGTCCAATCAATCCTTACGAACACTCTGTTTGACTTTCTTCGCTGTCGGATTGGCGTCAGGTCTGACACAGCCGCTTCAAATCTTCCTTGTCATCGAGAATTTGGGACGGGACAAACAATTTTTGCAGTGGTTGGTTATGGCCAATGGGGCAGCTATGTTGGCAGGAGGGGCCCTCATCATCGGGATAGCCAAAAAGGTAAGGCCACAGATGTTGCTCATGGTAGGCTTGCTTGTCTCTGCCGTTTGCACCATGGTAATGGGGGCTACCACAACGATTTGGTTGATGATTGTTTTATTAGTGATCAGCGGTTTCTTTTTCCCTTGTATTCAAAGCGGAATCCAGACGCTGCTTGTACGGAACACGGAAGGGGCATTTATCGGCCGGGTATCTGGTACGATCACGCCTGTTTTTATGGGGATGATGGTGATTGGCATGTTTATATCCGGCTATTTAAAGGAGACGTTATCCCTCGTTGCGGTATATGTGGTGAGCGGGGTTTTGATTATGATTGGTGCGGCTTTGCTGCTTCCTCTACTTGTTGAGAAAAAGGGCAAAAAGCAGAGTGGCCCAGCGCTATGAAGGGAGTAGAAATGTGATGACTGAAAATGAAAACTATCATTTGTCACCCGAAAGACAGCTGACGGATGCAGAAAAAAAGCTCGTTTGGAAAAAGCCAACCACGCATAAGGTCAGTGAAGAGGAACAGCGTATTAGTAAAGAAGTCAAACGCAACTGGCATCGCGGGGAAATGAAAATCGCCAATTTATTGTTAGAAGGTGACGCTGGTTCGGGGAAAACACAACTAGCCAAGGCATTATCCGCTAATTTCGGGCTGCCGTATACAAAAGTGACTTGTTTTGCTGATATGGATAAATCGGATATTATCGGCGCTATTTTGCCAGTCATTTCTTCTGAACGTCTAGAGAAAATGGAGCCTGCCGAGCAAACGCTATGGAAATCCTTATATGAAAGCAATGGGCTTCAAAGTATATCTGAAATTTTGATGGAAGCACTGGGGATTACACAGGAACAGGCTGCCTTAAAGATAAAGCAACTATTGGAGCGTGCAGCAGCGGAAAACAACGATGGCGAAGCGATTGAGTACCGATTTTACCCTTCGGAGATCGTCAGAGCCTATCAAAACGGTTATCTGCTGGAAATCCAGGAACCAAACGTTATTCGTGATGCTGCGGTGTTAATGGCATTAAACTCTGCCTTGGAGCTGGATGGGAGCATCAATCTACCCACCGAGATCATACGCAGGCACCCGGACTTCATCGCGGTTATCACGACAAACCGCAGTTATGCGGGAACCAGACCGTTAAACGAAGCGCTGCGCGACAGGGTTCAGCATACGGAAAAGATGGACCTGCCGACCAAAGAAATCATGATCGAACGTGTAATGGCCAAAACCGGTTTTCAGGATGGAAAGATGTTGGGTATTTTAGCGGATATGATTGTCGTTTTAGACAAAACTGCACGGGCCAATGCGATCAAGGGCGTGGCTGGAATGCGTTCCTTTTTCTACTGGGCGGATGCGATTGCCGGAGGAGCCTCCGCAAAAGAATCCCTTTATCATAAGGTCATCTACAAGATCACAACCGATTCGGAAGAAATAAAACTTCTGGAAGAAGCCCTGAAAAATCATGGTTTGCTTGCCAGCTTGGATGAAGCAGAGATTGAGCAAAAAAAAAACGAAAATCTGACGACGCCGTAGAGATCAAGACATGGGGAGATATTGACGACACTGGTTTTAGCAAAGACAACCAGATAGAAGAAAAGGGAATCGCCTTGAAAAAATCTGCCGATGGGGACGAAAGCTCTTCCCGTGTCTCTGAAGATGATTCTACCCATATGGAACGTTCAGGTTTGGGTGAAGATGGCTCTCCCAACTATCATCAGGCAAATCCTGAATCCATGTCAGAGGAAGCCAAACAAAAGGAACGTGATTTCCGTAAAAAGCTGAATCGAGAGGCAAGAGAGCTCATTTCCGATTCCATTCATCAAAAAGTAAAGCTCATTGTTCACCGTCCAGACTACGATGAGGAAAACCAACAGGAATATGTTCGTCTTTATCAGGGACTCATGTCGATCGTGCAGGAGATCGCCAGAAAGACACTTCCGTATCTGGAACATGAGCTCTCTTCCGACTTTTCGAGGAATCGTTACTATGGCAGCAAATTTCAAGCAGACAGCGTTGCTTACAAGGATTACAAGTATTTTGCCAAGAAACGTCCGCCAACGGAATCCCCTTCTCTTGTGGTTGGTCTTAGGGTTGATGAATCCGCATCGATGTCAGCTTACGGGAGATTAGAAGCAGCAAAACGAGCAGTAATCGCGGTATATGAATATTGTCAGCTTTGTCAGATTCCCATTTTGATCTACGGCGATACGGCGGATGTTTCCAGATTGGAGCAAATGTCGATCTTTGCCTATGCCGACTTTGATAAAGCGGATGCCAATGATCGCTTCCGGTTAATGAGGATTCATGCCAGAAGCAATAATCGCGATGGCATGGCTCTAAGAATTATGGCAGAACGATTAGCGGCTTCCCCCCAAAAGACAAAACTGCTGATTAGCATAAGTGACGGACAACCGAAAGCAATGGATGACTATACCGGAAGCTATGCAGTTACAGATATGAAACAGACGATACAGGAGTATGAACGAAAAGGGGTTACCTTTCTTGCAGCCGCAATCGGTCAAGACAAGGATGTGATTAGCGAAATCTATGGGAACGAAAGATTTTTGGATATTACTAATTTACATGAATTCCCTGCAAAGTTAGTTCGGATGATCGCTCGGTATTTATGATGGAAGCGCGGGCATCTCTCTCTATCTGATTCGCATAGAGGGGATGCCCGCGCTCGATTATTTTTCGATATACGCGTATTTAAAGTAGGAACCGCCGAGAGGGAGGATCACAAAGTCCTTCACCTTGCCGTTTTTCACATACGCATTGCCACGGAAGTGCAGCGGTGCCAGCGGCATTTCTTCCATGAGAATTCTTTCAGAGTAAAACAACAGTTTCTTGCGCTTTTGCTCGTCGGTCTCATAGTAGCTCTTATTGAGCAAATCGCGGTATTCCTTGTGCTCGAAGCGAACGACGTTGTTGCCACCCAAGTCCTTGAACATTTCGAGGAAATTGATCGGGTCGTTAAAATCGGCGCCCCATAGCCAGATGCCAAAGTCGTATTTGCCATTTTGGACATCCTCGTTGAAAACTTTCCATTCGGAGGTGCGAATGTCAATGTCGACCCCCAGTGTTTTCTTCCATTCGTCCTGGAGTGCTTGAGCCAGCTTCTTGTCCGTTTCTCCGGTGTCGTAGTAGTACGTGACTTTAGGGAATTGAGTCAGCCCGAGCTCTTCCATGCCTTCTGTCAAAAGCTGCTTGGCCTTCGCCACATCCTCTTTAAAGTAGCCGTCCGGATTCAACCCCATGGAAACGGGAACCCAGCCATAAGCGGGCAGAACACCAGTCTGTAGGATGTTATCCACCAATTGCTGTCGGTCGATTGAATACGAAAACGCCTGGCGAATTTTTTTGTTGGTAAAAGGGGGTTTCTTTGTATTGAAGATGACGGCTTTGGTACCTGGGTTATCTGCGACGAGCAGCTTGCCCTCTTCCTTGAGCTGACCAATGGCATCCGGCGACAAGCCAAAGGAAGGGTAGCCACCCCAATCCAGATCGCCATTCTCAAACATGGACAGGGCGGTGTTGTTATCCTCGATGATGACAATATGGATCTGATCAAGCTTGACGTTGGCGCTGTCCCAATAAGTAGGGCTTTTGCTGAAGGTGAGCTTGGACTTGTGCTCCCACTTATCCATGATAAACGGGCCGTTGCCGACAATCGTTTTCGCTTCTGTTGCCCACTGGGGGTTGCTCTCGATGGTCTTTTTATGAAGCGGGTAGTAGGTAGTGAATGAGGTCAATTCGCGGAAGAACGGTGTTGGTGAGCGCAAGGTGAAATCGAGTGTGTAGTCGTCCTTTGCCTTTACTCCGACGTCTTCTGGCTTGCCTTTTCCGGAGTAAAAATCCTCGCCCCCTTTGATATAGAAGAGCTGATACGCGTAGCCGGAAGCGGTTTTGGGGTCGAGATTGCGTTTGATGGCATACTCAAAATCGTGAGCGGTAACAGGGTCGCCATTGCTCCATTTGGCGTCCTTTCGAATGGTAAAAGTAAAATGAGTGAAGTCAGGAGTATGCGTGTAGCTCTCCGCGATGGCGTTGATCATCTGGCCTTGACGGTCGACAGTGGTCAGTCCCTCGAAGGTGAGGTTGATCATGTCCATCGAGGTCGAATCTGTTGCAATGCCGGCATCCATCGTAGACGGCTCCCCGGTGATGCTCCATTGCAACACCATTGGCTCTGAGGTAGTAGGCTTTGCTGTCGTTTCCGCTGAGGGGGATTGGATACTGTCGGCGGGCTTTGAGCTACAGCCGACTGAGAGACTAAATAAGAAAACAGCAGTAGAAATGCCTAGTAGCCACTTGTTCATACAGTCCTCCTGTTTAATTATTTGAAAAATAAGAAAATTATAGTTCCTCAAAAGAATAATGCACAGCAATCAGACAGTCATTCAACAAAATGTATAAATATTCATTGAAAATCACAGGTACATGTTGGAGTGAATTCATACAATTTGTCCGTTACTTCAGCAACGATTGAGCTGAAGGGACAACAAAAGCCACCCGTAAAAGGTGGCTTTGTCATTCGAGAGGAAAGAAGGGATTACTTGTTCATCGGCAAAACACCGTCGCGCGATTTTCTCGTCCAAGGTGTTCCGAGATAAGAAAGCGCCCAGCGATCAAGACCATACCAGCCCGCAACCTTCCAAGCTAAAACGAGCCAAGTGGCAAAAATAAAAAGGAGTGGGTTGGTGCTGACCGTTCCAGCGAACAGAAAGCTGACGTTCATCAAGCCGCCGAAAAACGCTGCGATCCCTGTCAGGCATCCGAGGATCAAGCCGAGTCCGACGAGTACCTCACCATAAGCGACGAAGAAGCCGAATACCTTAGCATTTGGCAATACGACGTTTTCCAGGAACCAGGCGTACCATCCGGTAACGTCCTTTCCTTCGGCTGCTTTTGCCAAGGAGCCTTTTACGAAACCTTGAATCGCTCCGCCAGCCGCATCTCCAGTCCAGCTATCAGACTGGATTTTTTTCCATCCAGCAGTAATCCATGAATAACCGACATACAATCTGATAATCAACCAGATCGCAGCGGATTTCGTACTGGTGAACAGGAAGTGTGAAACGGGATTTTCAGGAATAATAATTTCGTTTTGACGATTTTGCATGTGGGTGTCCTCCTACATACGTTTTGTACATCTTTGTTCGTGCCGATTTTAACATAACAAGTGGCGGTGTAGTGCGGTTTGGGGCATAAGTTCATACGGTGTTCATTGACACTATAAGCACGGTGTTAATGGTAAATCTTAGTGTATATATTGCCAAAATACAGTAAACTCATGAAAGGATTGACAAGTTAAGATGTGGTAAATTACGTTAAGTTATGTTAAAAAAATAAAACTTCTTGGAGCAGACTTATGAAACGAATGTGGATGTCTTTTCGTACTAAGCTTACCTTGATGATTTCTTTATTTACGATGCTGGTAGCCATTGTGTTGTCTATTATTGACTATGTTCAATTCAAGGCGAATATTATTTCTGACCAAGCAATACAGTACCAGTTGGTAGAGGATCATGTTACGAATGCAGTGAAGAATGTGGATATGGCGTACGGCGTTTTCGAGAAAGACATGGAAACTCGCATGCAACAAACATTGCAAGTGTTAACGAACAACTATCGGCAAAATCCAGCGGTGGGGACGTGGGACTATGCAGCCCTGCGTGAGCAGTATGGGATGGATATTTTCATCATTGACCGAAATATCAAGGTTGTTCATTCTAGCGTCAAAACCGATATTGGGCTTGATTTCAGCAAGGCCGGGGCATTTACGGAGCTGTTGAAAAAGCGGATGGATGGCAACGAGTTCTCTGCCGATGGCATGGAGGTCTCCGTCAATACGGGTCAAATTAAAAAGTTCGCTTATCTCCCTACGTCTGACCAAAAGTACCT
This sequence comes from Brevibacillus brevis NBRC 100599, assembly GCF_000010165.1. Lineage (NCBI taxonomy): Bacteria > Bacillati > Bacillota > Bacilli > Caryophanales > Paenibacillaceae > Brevibacillus > Brevibacillus brevis. Next base: position 5,398,099 of record NC_012491.1, on the reverse strand, counting down.
GTTTGAAGTCAGTGTGAATTTGCAGGATAGCGCTCTTTTCCAGACCTTTAATTTCTTGGCTGTGTCACAGGCGATTACAGAGAAATACGACATGGTAAAAGACATTCTTGTCTTTTCTCATGATGGGTACGCTTTGGGGAGAACTGGAAGCGATGGGAAAGCCTTGCGAGTGATCGAGAGTCACTTGCCGATTTTTACGGAAGCATACCAATCACAAGAAATCAAAGAGTTTTATGAAAAAACAGAGGAGAAAGATCTCACTTATCGCCTCGTCCCGTACAAGCTAGGCAAAGATCCCAATGATCTCAGCCGATCACGCGTCATCAAGATTGTGTATGACAATACGAAGCTGAACCAGAAGCTGGCGGACAATCTGGAGTCCGTAGTCTGGAAGCTGGTATGTTCGGTGGCAGGAGCGTTGCTTCTATCCTTCCTGCTGAGTCGCTGGATTACCCGCCCGATTGATCGAATGAGGGAGATCATTACGCAGACGGCTCAATTTGATTTGCGGGAAAAAATGGCGGTGAACGAGCAGGGCTCACAGGATGAGATCGGATTGACGGCACAGTCGATCATAATCATGCGTGAGCAATTGAGCGAGGTTGTGAGAAAGCTGACAGCTGTGTCACACTCGGTCGCTGAAAATGCGCAGAGCGTGAAACAATCTACCAACAAAGTAAGCGAGCAGTCCAGCGGAACCGCGGAGGCTACGGGCATCTTGCTCGCCCATATGCAGGAGACGATGGCGGCTACAGAAGAGATGAATGCGACCTTAAACGACATGGAGACCGTCATTCACTCGATTACGAAAAGAACGGAAGTAGCGGCTGCGACCGCACAGGATGTCAGCTCGCGGGCAACTGCACTGCGGGAACATGCATTGGCTGCGGATAAAATGACGACAGAGCTCTATATGAATGTAAAGGCGCAAACGGAAATTGCGATCACCGACTCGAAGGACTCGATGGAAAAAATCAACCTGTTGGCAGAGGCGATACTCACGATCTCTGAGCAGACGAATCTGTTGGCATTGAATGCGGCGATTGAAGCTGCACGTGCAGGAGACAGCGGGAGAGGTTTCTCTGTCGTAGCGGAAGAGATACGCAGACTGGCTACGCAATCGTCTGAGGTCGTGATCGATATTCAACGCATTATCCAGGTCGCGGGCGAATCCGTAGACAATCTGGCTGCCAACTCGTCGAGCGTATTGGACTTTATTGAAACGCGGGTCATTCCTGACTATGATAGCATGATGGAAACATCGGAGAAGTACAATTTGGATGCGTATCGTTTCCATACGTTGCTAGAAGAATTCAATGCGTCTTTTGAAGAGTTGAATTCCACAATCAGCAGTGTAGTTTCTGTCGTGGAGCAAGTGACGAGCTCGATGGAGAAAAGTGCCCACAGTGTAGAGGCGATCACAGAGCAATCTCGCATTATTGCGGATAACAATCAACAGGTCGCGGCTATTTCAGAGCGAAATGTCGGCTTGACGCAGACGATGGAAGAGATCGTGCATCGGTTCAAAATCTAAGAGTGCCCCTTTTCTGGTGAAAACCGGGAAGGGGGTTTTTGTTGTAATATATTTGCAGGAAGGATCTAGGCGGAAAATAACCACGGAGGTTAGGCATGAAAACCTATATTTACATGGTCAGGCACGGAGAATCACCAAAAACCGAAGGGGACGAAAGAACACGAGGACTGACTGAAAAAGGTAGGTCAGATGCCCGTATCATTACTCAATTGTTAAAAGAAGAGGGGATAGATGTGTTCATTTCAAGTCCGTATAAAAGGGCAGTGGCAACCATAGAAGAACTAGCCCAGTCCGTAGGGAAAGAGATCGTTGTTTTTGAAGAGCTGAGAGAACTCGTTTTTATCGGAGACAATCAAATCATGGCCGATAACGAATTGTATCCATTAGTAAAGAAGATGTTTACTGAGCCAGACTTTTCTTTGCCTGGGGGAGAGTCGATCACCGTTTGTCGGAATCGTGTGGTAGGAACGTTCCGAAACATTTTAGAGCAATACAGAGGGCAGAAAGTTGCAATCGGTACGCATGGTGCCGTTATGACATTGATGATGGGGTACTTTGACAGTCAGTACGACTTGGATTTTTTATTGACGACGTCCAAGCCTGATATATACAAAATGGAATTTCAGGATGAGGTACTCGTGGAAACGAAGCGATTGTGGAAGAACTGACTTCCTATAAAAAACGGAGGCTTGCTAGATGGATAGAAAAGAGTATATCAAGAATGTTTTTGAAGCTTACTATGCCCGATATAACCAAGTGACAGAAGAAGGTTTTTGCAGATGGATGCGACCAGACGTCCCTGATGACATGAAGGTAGCTGATATCGATGAAGAATGGTCCAGATGGAAGCTGATTCCTTCAATCGTAAGTCAGGAGGATGTAGCTGCGCTCGAAGAAGAATTTGGGCTGAATTTTCCGGAGTGGTATAAAGCCTTCATTTCTACTTACCATCATTATTTCGACGTCATTCCTGAGCAAGGGATCGATGAGCCATTCCATCGTATTAAGGATATGTACAATCCATTGCTTTGCAAGTTAGGCTACCTTCCTTTTTCATGGGATACAGAGTACGGAAAAATACGATGTATCGATTTGCAAGAAAGCCTGGATGAAGAGAAATGTGGAATCTATGAAATTGACCATGAAATTTTGTTTGAAATGGATGAAGAAAATACAGAACGCAACGAATTGAAAGAATCACTGATCTTTTTGTATCCGAATTTCAAAACTTATTTTGACCACACTTTTTTAGGACGTGCATGAAGCGAAATCAAACCCTCTTTCACAAAAAATAGGAAAGAGGGAGGGAGTGATTGTGTGACACACGCAAGAGGAAAATGTCGAAGAAACTCGAATAGGGATTAGATGGGAAGCTAGACATCTGAGTTCGTAGGAGGATTCCAAGCATGTCATACAACATCTACACTTTCGCACAAAGATCAGATCTAGATGATCAAGCTGATGTACTAATCGAGGCAAGCTGGTCTGCCTTCATGCTCAATGATGAAGTGGCGAATGAATATTACAATCATTTGTATGACTGGTTCTCGCCTTATCAGTTCGTGCTGACGGACGAGGCTGACAAGGTGATGGCTGTAGGAAATGCGATTCCATTTTATTGGGATGGCACTGTGGAAGGGTTGCCAAAAGGCTGGGACGATGTCTTTCTGCAAGGGATTGAAGACTACCGCCAAGGAAAACAGCCAAATGCATTATCGGCACTCTCCATCTCCATCGATCCCCGCTATCGCGGACTCGGTCTGAGCAAGCATATGGTTACGGCGATGAAGAATATCGCCAAGGAAAATGGCTTGGCGTACTTGGTGGCACCCGTACGTCCATCGCTCAAGCACAAGTACCCGCTCACGCCCATGGACAAGTATGTTCATTGGAAAACGACCGATGACGCTCCGTTTGATCCGTGGGTGCGCACGCATTGGAGACTGGGAGCGACGATTATGCAGGTAGCGCCGGAATCCATGCTGATCAGAGGGAATCTGACGGATTGGGAAAGCTGGACAGGGATGAAATTTCCCGAGTCCGGATCGTACATCATTCCAGACGCATTAGTTCCCGTGCAGGTTGACGTGGAAAAGGACGAAGTGGTATACATCGAGCCGAATATTTGGATGCAGCATTTTTTGTAGAGCGATAGCGAAGTAGCCGTTGTGGAAATCACAACGGTTTCTTTTTGCATTTTCTGTCACCTTTTTGCTGTGAGATGGATCATACCTAATAGCAAGCAATCAACGGATGAGGTGAACGGGTTGAACGAAGCAGAAACAATGCCAGTGAGTCTGGAGGTTACACGGGAAGCCAGACTGAAATGGCTGATGCAGCAATACGGGGAGAAAATTTTTCATCTGGTAAGCCTCACGGTAAAAAATCATGCCTTGGCGGACGATATTACCCAAAACGTGTTTATCAAAGCATATCGACATCTCGATCAGTTCCGCGGGGACGGAGAGATCAAGCATTGGCTCTACAAGATCGCGATGAATGAGAGCAAAAAGCATTTTCGGTCGTGGTCGTTCCGCAACATTTTTCCGACGATGGATGATCATTTGGGCGACCTGATGGATCGGCAGGCAAACAATCAGGTAGAGGAAGAGATTTTAAACCGGGTGAAGCGGGAAGAGATCGTCACCTACATTCAATCCCTCGCACCGAAGTACAGGCAGGTTATCCTCCTGCATTATTACGAAGACCTGTCGATTGCGGAAGTAGCGGATATTCTCTCCGTTTCGCAAGAGGTCGTCCGTACGCGTTTGCATCGAGCTAGAAAGCAATTGAAGGAGACCATGTCGAAGGAGGTACAAGGATGAGCGACGATCGCATGTGGAGGGAATGGAGTCAATTAGCAAAGCAATCCGTTCGTGAAAAATATCCGTTTCATTTGGAAAAATTCGAGCAAGAGGTACTCACAAAAATTCAGCGTGAGAAGCGTCGCCGTCGCTGGCAGGTAACCTCTTGGGCAGCCGGAGTGGCAGTTGTTGCTACCTTTTTCTTCCAGATTGTTCAGCCCTTCGATGGAAGCTTGTGGGGACTGACTGGTGCAGAGCGAGGCCAAGAAGTATTTGAATGGGTCACGCCCGATGAAGGTTTCATGCATGCTTTGAAGAACGGGTATCCGATTCTGCCTGAGGTAAAATTGGAGAAGGACGGTTTTGTTTATCAGATCAGGGATGCCATGGTGGATCACAGACGGATTACGTTTACGCTGTTAATCTCCGGTGAAAAAATGGAGGAGATTGCGCGAATTCCGGATGAATCGAAAAGAAGCGATATGCTTTATGGGAGTCTTCGTGTAGATTTGGGGAAGCTGTCAGAAAGAAGTCATGGATCAAGGGATTTTCAAATGATCGATGGTGTGCATTATCTCATAATCAAGTCGGATTATCGAATGGACGAAAAAGAAATGCAGGCGCTGATGGGTCAGACCAAGCCTGTCCTGCCAGTGCAAATCGTTGATATGCGAAAATCAGGAGATGATGTAGTGGTCGCTGAGCTGTTGCTGCCCCTGCCAAAGTCTGTCACTGCCGCCGAAAAAATAATCCAACCGGATTCAGATGTAGATGCGGTGCTTAAAACAGATGGTCTGGTGACGAGCTTGCAAATGAACCGAATGATAGCTTCGCCTACTGTGACAGAGATAGAGCTTGAGGCTAAGTTCGAGGATGGGTTTGTTCTACATCGATTAGAAAATATGATATTGGTGGATGGAAGCGGGAAAGAGTATCTAGCGATAGACGACAAGGTGAATAAAAACGTGGAGCATGTACAGGGGACAGATACCTATAGGGCGCAATTTATTCCGTCGCTGTTCTATGGGGCACTCCCGGAAAAACTGAAGCTGCGATTTGATGAAGTGACGATGAAGCGATCCCTAAAGGATAACTTCGTGATTGATATGAATGCCAAATATCCGCAAACGATTCCGTTTGGAAAAAAGAAACAGCTGAACATTGAAAAGGTAAATTACGACAAAGGCAAGCTGTCCATTGTCGTTCCAAACAAGGGACCAGAAGCAATTAACTTACGTGTAGAGGGTCAGGCTTACAAGGATATGATTGTGGCAGAAAATTTGGAAACCGTTTCCATTGTTTTTAGGGTACCGAAACAGGATACGTATACGGTAGAGATGGGCGGGCTAGAGTTTGAGAGAGTCAGATTGGATGGCGTGATACCTATTACAAAATAAATAGGACTCCACTGGAAGATTAACGAAAAAGCCTTTGCACGAACCAAGAGGTCTGGTATTGTGCAAAGGCTTTTTACTGTTTTTTACACCCAACCGAGTGCTCTTGCCACCTGGGCAGTCAAGAACGTTACTCCGACCGCAATGGCTAGCGGAATGAGTGCGGAAAGCACCGTCCATTTTACACTTTTCGTTTCCTTGTAAATATTGAACAAGGTTGTGCCGCAAGGGTAATGAAGCAGAGAGAACAGCATCATATTGAGTGCTGTCAACCAAGTCCACCCGTGCTGCAAGAAGACATCCTTGATGTTGTCGAGGCCTTCCACATCAACCATGGCACCGGAGGACATGTACCCCATCAGAAGGATCGGCAGTACGATTTCATTGGCGGGCAAGCCGAGAATAAAAGCCATGAGAATGTAGCCATCGAGACCAATGAGTTGCGCAAACGGATCAAAAAAGGCAGCCATATGGGCGAGGATGCTGTCCCCACCGACATAGATATTACCCAATACCCAAGTGATGATACCGGCAGGGGCGGCCACAATGACGGCCCTTTTCAGCACGCTCCACGATTTATCCTTGCTTGAGATCAGGATCGTTTTCCAAATCTGCGGACGGCGATAAGGGGGCAGCTCCAACGTATAGTGTGTCGGTACCCCGCGCAAGGCTGTTTTGGATAATGTCCAGGAAACCATAAGAGTGATAGCGATTCCAAAAATAACCATACCCATTACAATGAGAGCAGTAGTCAGAGATTGCCATCCACTTGTCGCGCTGGTCGCCATAAATAGCGAAGACAATAAAATCAATGTGGGCCAGCGACCATTGCACGGAACGAAATTGTTGGTCAGAATCGCGAGCATTCGCTCCCGAGGAGATTCGATGATTCGGGTTGATAGGATGGCAGCTGCATTACAGCCGAACCCCATCGACATGGTCAATGCCTGTTTGCCGTGTCCGCCAGCATTTTTAAACAGACGATCCATGTTGAACGCGACACGCGGCAGATATCCGAAGTTCTCGAGCAGGGCAAAGACTGGGAAAAAGATAGCCATCGGAGGCAGCATGACGCTGACAACCCATGAGGTACCGCGAAAGAATCCGAGAACCAGAATCCCGTGCAGCCATTCAGGTGCATGTGCAGCTTGAAAGCCAGCAGTTAAATAGCCCTCGACAACGCCGAACATGTCGGCAAGCATTCCGGATGGAACGTTGGCACCTGCGATTGTGATCCAGAATACTGCACCTAATATCGCCAGCATGATGGGGTAGCCCCATATTTTGGACGTCACAATTTTATCGAGCTTGTATACGCGAGACAGCTTTTCTTTGTTTTCGTAGGTCACAGCTTCCTTACAAATGCTGCGACTGGTGCGGTAAATGTCACTTACAATCGTGTCCCGAATCTCACTTCCTGCGACTGAGGCGCGGGCCACGGAAAGAAGCGCATCCAGTGGATCGGACGGATTAGTGGCAAACGGTTTGGCCATGGGTCAAGCGCTCCTCTCCGAAAGACTCTGCTGGCTTTTGCATTCGCTCCCGCAAGGTATTCAACAAACTTTCATCGCCATCGAGCAACCGCAGAGCGATCCATCTTGTCGGAAAACGACTACCCAAGGTTTTCTCAATGAGCAACTCCAACTGTGCCAGCTTGGATTCAATCTGATCACTGTAGGTTATCTGTACAGGAGTGGGCACGGTGGTTCCGTTCGCTACCTTCTCCACCTGATCGAGCAAATTCTCGATCCCGATATGATTTCTGGCGGAAATGGCGATACAGGGAACCCCTAATCTTTGCGAGATTTTTTCCAGATCAATACGAATGCCAAGCTTTTTCGCCTCATCGATCAAATTGACGCATACGACGACGCGAGGGGTCATTTCCAACACCTGCAAGGCCAAATTGAGATTTCGTTCCAATGAAGTTGCATCCAGTACCACGATGGTGACATCGGGTTGCTCAAAAATAATGTAATCTCTCGCCACTTCTTCATCCGCCGAGTTGGAATACAAGGAATACGTACCTGGCAAATCGATGATCCGAAAAGTCGTATCTCCCCGAGAGAATTCTCCCTCAGCCATTACGACTGTCTTCCCTGCCCAGTTTCCAGTATGTTGGCGAAGTCCCGTCAATGTGTTGAATAATGTACTCTTCCCGGTATTCGGATTTCCTGCCAACGCAATTGTGTATGAACTCATGTTTCGTCACTTCCTACGTACTCCCCGAATATGAGGGAGCTTTCTTCTTTGCGCAGGGCGATGATCGTGTTATTTACCCGAAAGGCAGTGGGATCGCCCAACGGACTTTTTTGCATGACTTCCACGATGTTACCGGGGACGAAGCCGAGATCCAGCAATCGTCTGCGCAGTATACCCTGAACGTCAATACGATCCAGACAGATGTGGCTACCAATCAAGGCATCAGACAAAGGAATACTGATGGATGGCATGAGGTTCACTCTCCTTTTTCATTAAGGACAAACTGTTGGCTTAGGGCAAAAATGAAGGTAAAAAAAAGTACACGTAGTCGATATCTTATGATTTTAGTTTAAGGTAAGATTCTTTCCTAGGCAACAAAGTTTTTGCTTAAGGAAACTTTTTGGTCATAGAAAAGCTGCACCGCCAATCGTTAAAGGTATCTAACAATGGAGGTGCAGTTCAGTTTGGTAACGGCTAGATTCGTTCCACCGGGCTTGTCAGGCAAGTAGGCCCACCTGTTCCCTTATAAGAAATCTCTTCGCCCTCATACTCGTACACAGTCGCACCTGCGTCGAGAAGGCGTTGCTTCGTAATCGGGTTGCCTGCCACAACCATGCACACACGCGGCGCAAGGGCGAGAACATTGCTGCCGAGATTATCGTACTCAGGATCAGGTACCTCGATTAGCTGAATGCCTCTGTCGATGAGCAGTTGACGGAAAAATACTGGCATCAGCTTGGAGTAGACGACTGCCAAATCATGATCGACCATGCTGATAATCGACATCAGATGCAAACATTCCGCCGGACCGCGATCATACGGAAGCTGTACCACGATGATTTCATCCGTGAAATCCTTGACCATTTCCGTAATTTGAGCGATAGCCGCTTCGTTCGTACGAAAGCCATGGCCAATCGCGAGTGTTTTATCATCCAGCCAGACGAGATCGCCGCCATCTGACAAGGCATCGCCTGTGAGCTGTCCCAGGATCGGAATATTGTTTTCTTCTAAAAAGGCTTTGTATACTTCTGCTTCTCCCTGTCGGAGCTCTTTACCAGATTTGAGGATGATTGCCCCTTTGGAAGTAAATTTCACCGGGTCGTGGGCGTAAATGGAATCCAGTCCGGTTTTATCGGATTGTGGCAAGTGCAGGACGTTTTCCACATGCTCGCGCAAAATCGATTCGAATTTGGCGTATTCATGCAGAGCGCGGTCCCAGTCTGGGCGGTCTGTATAGTTGAAGGTTTTCCACGATTGATCGAGATGTTCTTGACTGATAAATGCTTGATGGGGATGCTTGATGATGACGGTTTTCATCTTCTTGACCATGGATTGGCTGCCTTGGAACATAGTTGCCTCCCTTTTTCCACATTGCAGAATATTATTCATATTTCGAAATCTTCATCATTAGTTTACACATTCTGATTTCTGACTGTCAATCTGCGATTCCTTTCAGGAGTTTTTTTGCGATTCACAAAATTAGAGCAAATGGTTTACCATAGTTTCATAGGAGAAGATTGATAGAAAAGGGGGGATGACTGTGATTCAATCGTTTGATCGAGCGATGGCGATTGCAACGGCACTTTCGTCGGATGAACATAGAAAATGGTGGACGATCAATGATCTAGCGAAGGAATGCCAGCTCCCGGTCAGCACCATTTATCGGCTGTTGTACACGTTGATGAAGCATGGACTGGTAGAGCAGGATGCTGCGGCCAAGCAATATACGTTGGGGATTAAATGGATGGAGTTCGGCTTGCGGGTGCTCGATCGGATCGATTATCGGAAGGTGATCAAGCCGATGATCGAGGAGCTTGCCAGAGAAGTGAACGAAAGTGTTTATTTTAGTCAGCCTAGCGGACTCGAATCCATTGTCGTCGAACGCGTAGACAGTCAGCACAATATCCGCATCTACGACCAGTTAGGCTTGCGGATTCCGATGCATATCGGTGCGGCCAATAAAGTCGTGCTGGCACACATGCCTGTGGAAGAAGCCAGACAAACGGTTGTCCAGCTCTTGGGTGAAGAGCAGGCGCCAGCTTTTATGGAGAAGCTCCAGGAGATCAGAGGTGTTGGTCATGCGGTCAGCTTTGCGGAGCGGACGGAAAACACGGCCTCTGTCGCAGCACCGGTGATTGATTACAACCAAAAGGTAATCGGGGCGTTGAGCATTGGAATTGTCACGTATGATTTGAAGGAGGAACGACTCCAGTATTTGATTGAACGGGTAAAGGATGTCGCTCTCAAAACCTCGCAACGGCTAGGCGGCCTGTCAAAGGCTTGACTGGCCTTTTTTTATTTTGATTTCCTTGTAACATTTCCCTTCTACTTTCGACTATTGGGCTAAGAACATAAAAAAAGTGAAAGCCAGGAGGAAATTCAAAATGAAACCATATGCAACCAAAAAGCTGATGATCACAGTAGGAGCTGCTGCTTTGCTCTTCTCAAGCCCATTGTGGATTACGCAACCACAAGTAACTGTACAAGCCGCGGCAGTTAAATCAACACAACCCCAATTGAGCAAAGTAGCCCAAAAAACCGTAGACAGGCTGATCAAACACTACCCGGAATTAAAAAATGCGGAAAAAACCATTTCGCGTAACAATCAGGAGCGAGATGCCTTCCAGATCCAATTCCGCATCTTCAGCAACAAGGAGCGGACGGAAGTATCTCTGTATGCGGATGCCAAAATCGATGCAAACAACGGTATGTTGCTATTCTTCTCTGCACACGACATTCCCAAAAAGAAACCGACTGCACGTCCTACGGAAGCGATGGGAAAAGAAAAAGCGCCAAGTATTCTGAAGAATTTCATCGGTGACGCTATCAAGCAATACCGAATAGACGAGGTAACAGTTGATGGTGAGGGTGCAGAGACCGTGGCAAATGTGCGTTTCGTTCGGGTTGTGAATCAAATTCCGGTAAAAGACGATTCTTACGTAGTAGCGATCAATGGAGTAGGCGAGCTAGACTATATAAACGCAGGAAACACAACAGGATTGCAGATGGACGCAAGTAAATTCGCCGCTCCGTCAGGGGTTAAGAATCCAGACGAAATTGGCAAACCATTAGAAGACATGCTCCACCTCAGCTATGAGCAAAAAGCAAGAGACATAGGTGCTGGCTTCCACCCAGTCTACAGCCTGAATTTTTCTGGATATCTGGATGCACGATCAGGAGCCGAGGTAGAGTCCGGATGGACCACGAAAAATAAGTACGGGAAACCAATTACGGTAACGCCTGGAAACCAGCGGGTCTTCGCCAAGACCAATGAGGAGATAGCTACCGCACTCTCCACTTTTATTCCATTGCCCGAAGGAATCGTGTTTCAAATGACCAAAGGTGCGCCAGTTCTCGCAGGGGAAAAGGAGTATGATGCCGTGGTTGGCAACAAAAAGTTCTCGGTAAGGACAACGAATGATCAGATTACGTACTTCCATGTAATTGAAAACCCACCAAAGCAGAAAGTGATCACAGAGGCAGCTGCCGAGGAAAAAGCAGTGGCGTTTCTGCAACCATTTGTAGACGCAGAGGTAACGGAGCTGGTACCACAAATGATTAACAGAGAAGCAGGCAAGCAAATGTTTCTATTTTCCCCTATACACCAAGGGATTATGGTTGAGGGACAGGGCTATTCAGTAAAAGTTGACATGCATACGGGAGACATTGTATCCGCTAGTTTACCAGTAGCTACTGATAAATTATCCTATGCTGATGCCTCAAATGTCGTAGGGCCCGAGCAAGCCGTACAAGCATTGTTAAAAGCTAATCCGCTTACAATGAGCTACGTATTTCCTTCCCTTAACGGGCGATACCAGTCAACACCTGTCCTTGTTTATGAGCCAAAAGAAAGAAACGGAAAGGTTGACGCAGTTACCGGTCAATTTATCAGGTAGGGAGCAGGGAGAGGAAATCCAGTGCAGGACACAATCGATTACGAAGCGCGGATTAAAGCGATCTATCGTGAGCACTACCGTGATGTCTATCAATATCTCTACTACTTCACGGGGAAGCGCGAGCATGCGGAGGATTTGACGCAGGAAGTGTTTATCCGAGTCTTGAACGCTTTGGGTAGATATGAAGAGCGTTCCAGTGTGAAGACATGGATTTTGCATATTGCCAAGCATGTCGCCATCGATGATTACCGGAAGAGGCGGGTGCAAACGCTTTTTGGCATGGAATTGTTAAAAGGGCTGCCTTCTCTTCTGGGAAGGCCGGAAGCGGAGCTGGTTTCTAAGGAAGAACAGCTGGAAATTGAGCAGGCGATGCAAAAAATGAAGCCGCATCAGCGGAATGTACTGATTTTGCGCGGCATCAAGGCCTACAGCATTCGGGAAACGGCAGAAATCCTCGGGACAAGCGAAGCCAAGATCCGTGTAGATTTTCACCGAGCAACAAAAGAACTCAAAAAAGTTTTGCATGTCGACTGGATAGGAGGGTTGGCCAATGAATACTCCAAATGACGAGCAATTCTTCGCGGCTCTTCCTCAGTCAAAGGATGCGGAGCCAAGGAGCGAATTCGTCGAAGCGCTGGAAGCAAAGCTGGTGCAACGGGCGCGCACCAAAACGAATCGCTCGAAAAGAATCGTCCTCAAGCTGGCGACATGGACGGTTTCCGCCGCTACGGTGGCAGCAGCAGTATGGATGATGGGTGTAACCCCGGAGATGTTCACGCAATCTCGGGTTGAATCACAAGCGCATTTGGTTCCCCGCTCCTTCTCCTCGACAGAAATAACAGAAAGCGAGCTAAGCCAAGCGGCGATCAGAACACTGGAAAAGCTGTACGAGAAATATCCTCCTTTTCGGGAATCGGAAAAGAGGGTCTACGTAGCGAAAGCTCCTCGAGAGGTGTACGACATAGATTTTCGCACGTTTAGCAACAAAGAACGAACAGAAGTGTCGCTATATGCCAGAGCGAAGCTGGACGCCAAAAGCGGGCTCTTGCTCGGATTCGATCTGGAGAAGATTCCAGGGCAAGAGAAAGTCAAAGGAACGCTTTCCAAGGAGAGAATAGAGCAACAGGCGAAGGCATTTATGGAACCGTTCCTGGGCAAAAATCTGGAACAGTATCGGATCGAACAAGTAGATGGGCAAGAGGGAACAGATACCGTTTCGCATGAAGCCGTCCGCTTGCAACGCTATGTGAATGACGTGCAGGTAGAAGGAGATAACTATGTGATTGGCATGAGCGATGTCGGGCATATTCGCTATATCAATTCAGGGGATTCAACCGGAATGAATCTGGACGCTGGGCAGTTTCCTCCAATAGCTGAGAGGCCTTCTCCGAAGAAAACAGAGAGCGGACTTGCAGAAGTCATGCAGCTGACGTATGAGAGAGTTGGGAAGAAGGACGTGGACTACGTTCTTCGCTACAGGGAGAGCTTCTCCGGGTATCTCGACGCTCGTACTGGCAAGGAAGTGAAAACGACCTTGTGGCGTGGAGAGTCGTTTCGCGACAGCATTGCCGTCAAGCCCGGAGGCAAGAAGACAATGGTTGCATCGGCAAAAGAGGCTGCGGCTGCCATGGAGTTCTTCGGCCAGAAGGTGGAGGGCTTCACCTTTATGGGGAGTAATGTGCCTGAATATATGCTGGGAGACAACGAACGGGAATACCAGGCCAAAAAAGGAGAGCGATCCATGCGGCTGACTACTGTCAACAATCGGGCAGCAGCGTTCAAGATCTCTTATCCTGAGCTGCGAGAAGGTGATCCGACACGTACCGTCGCAGAATTGCAGGAGAGAGCGATCTTGTTTTTGGAGCCGTATTTGGATTCACGGGTGAAGACGGTGCGGATGCAGGAGCAAGTGTACGTGATGGGCAGACAGGTTGAGTTGAATTTTGTCCGAGAAATAAACGGCGTAATCGTGCCGGATCAGTATTATAAGGTCATGATCGACGGGCAGACAGGAGAAATTATCGGGGTGAATTTGACATTCCCGCATGAGCAGGAGAGCTTCGCAGATGTGGCCAAGGTGATTTCAACGGAAGAGGCGGCGCAGGTTTATCTCCAACATCATCCGCTCAGTCCTCGCTATGTCTTCCCGCTTGATAACAATTACAATAAGATTCAAGAGCAACCAGTCTTGGTCTATTCGGCAGAAATACTGAAAAGCAATGGGGATGTGGATGCCATTACGGGAGAATGGCTGCCACTCCAATAATGAGAGACACCAGGGGGAGACTCCTGGTGTTTTGTTTTGCATAATGCCTTCCCAGAATTTGCATAGTAAAGCGTGAGGGGAGGGACAAACGTGGAAGGATTCGGAGAAACCATGATCGTCATCGGGCGCGTATGTACGATTATTCCTTTATTACTGATCATCACCTTATTCATGGGCAAGCGCTCGATTGGGGAGCTACCTGTTTTTGACTTTATCATCATTATTACTTTGGGCTCAGTGGCAGGAGCTGACATTGCAGAGCCAGATGTCCGGCATATTTCAATTGCAGTAGCGATTGTGACATTGGGGATCTTGCAACGGGTCGTATCGCACTTGTCCATTGTCTTTCGCTGGTTTGGCAGAATGGTTACATTTGAACCGACCGTCATTTTCCACAACGGGGCTTTTCACTTCAAAAACTTGAAAAAAATCCGCTACTCGCTCGATAATGTCCTCCATATGCTTCGCGAAAAAGATATTTTTGACCTGGCAGAGATTGATTTGGCTATTATCGAGGCAAACGGTCGGTTGACTGTGCTCAAAAAAGTAGAACAGCAGGTCGTAACGAAACAAGATTTGGGCATCAATACTTCTTCAGCGGGAATGTCGCTGCCGGTCATTGTGGAAGGCAAGATATATCCAGATGTGCTGTCATACCGGAAACGCGATGAGCAATGGCTTTTGCACGAATTAAAGAAAAAGGGGATCGCGTCCGAACAAGTCTTTCTCGCGACGATCAATCGCCAAAATGAATTGCAGTTTTCCTTGAAAAACAAAAAAGAACCACAAGTACCCCCGTTGCATCATTAGCAATCGAATGGAAAAAGGCACAGTCCCTCTGCAAGATTGCATGAAGTCACTGTGCCTTATACGGGAGCATAATGGTGAACTTGGTTCCTACTCGTGGTTTACTTGATACATTGACGGTTCCGCCAATCGCATGAATGACATGATAGGAATACGTCAATCCAAGGCCGGTCCCAGTTGTTTTCGTAGAAAAGTAAATCGTTCCGAGACGGCTAATCTGTCCTGCATCCATGCCGACGCCGTTATCCTTGATGACCAACAGGGCTTTGTTTCGCTCGATGAGCAAGTCCAGGGAGACTTTTCCGTCCGAAATATCCGAGCACGCCTCGATAGCATTTTTGATGAAATTCACCAACACTTGCTTGAACTCGTCTGGATTGGCCTTGATCGTCACAGGTCTCTCAAAATCTTGCAGCGTAAGCTCCACGTTATGCATATTGGCAAAGGGGAGCATCACCTCGCGGATGGCATGCAAATGCTCGCTAAGATTAATGATCTCATGTCGTTCCTTGAGCGGCTTGGAAATGGCAAGGTACTCGGTCAAAATGGCTTCTGTGCGTTGTACTTCATCAAGACTTATGCGAATGTATTGATCGACTTTTACCAAATTTTCCGGACATTCCTGTATTAATTTCAAAAAGCCTTTGACTGCTGTCAGCGGATTGCGAACCTCGTGTGCAAGCGATGCAGCAACATGGCTCATCGTCTGGATTTTTTCGTTTTGCGCGTGGCGGATAAACAGCTCCTTATCCGAAACGCATTTGCTGAAAAGCGACATTAATAACCAGAGGCCGAAAAAGTTTTGAATAGGGATCGCTATGGTGTAGTAAACGAGGTGTTGAGTTACATACGTGGGAAAAAAGTAATAAGTAGTCCCTAAAGCAACCGTAGAAAAAATCGCACTCGTCATAAAAAGATACAGTGTTTTCCGATAACTGGCTTTGTAGTGTCGATACAAAAAGAGTGACAAGACAAAATTGACTGTAAGGATCAGCAAGGCAACCCATGTTCCTTCGCCACCAAGGTAGTGCCGATAAACCAAGGCTTCAATCAGAAGGAGCAGGGCAATCTCGACTCCGCCATAAACTAGTCCGAAAAATATGATGACATGTCGGATATCAAAAAACATGCCATTCGTGACACTCGGGGCGAAGGTCATCGCGAGAAACATGCAGGCTGAGCTGGTGATGGCAATAAAGGAACGGCTGTAGTTCCTCATTTTGTCACGGTAATAAATGTTGAAAAACACAAACGGGATAATGGCGAAAAACCATTGAAGAATAACTTCTTTTAATAGACTCATGTAGCATCCCCATCGCAAATATTTGCTAGGCTTGTATCAATCTACGATAATTCGACAAGACACAACAAAATCCCTCTTGATGTTACAGAAGAAACTGGAATATTTATCAAGAAAATTCTTTCGGTAAACCTAGTTGACAGATAGGTAATTGCCAGATTATATTCTGTATATACTTATACAAACGTTTTGAAAATAGAAACTACTCTTATCAAGAGAAGGCTGAGGGAATGGCCCTATGAAGCCCGGCAACCTAGCACGAGAGAATGCGTTCTTTCGAGCCAAGGTGCTAACTCCAACAGGTAGAATACCTGACAGATAAGAGGCGAGAATCTTGTCGATTTTTGTCCTCTTTCTCTGTGAAAGAGGATTTTTTGCGTAGCTGTCGTGGGGAAGAAGCGCATTTCCAGTCTACGCTTCGGCCTCCGCCCCGCTGTGAGTGAAGACTGTCCGCTTCGGAAGAAATGGCGGGAGAGCTTCAAACGCAGAAGGTTCAGGAAGGATTTCATAAGTGAAGCTGAAATTCCCCGCCATTTATTCCGAAGCTGAGATGGGCTCCAGAGGCGCTTGGACTGGAAATGCGCTTCTTCTACGAAGTTTTATTCCTTTTTGAAAGTGAAGTCAAAAGAAGCTTCAATTGATTGAGGGGAAACAAAAAAATTTCATCATTGTTATCTGTTTTAAAAAGAAAAAAGGGGGAACATCAAAATGAAAAAGAAACTCGGTCTGATCACATCACTTGTTTTGGCAGCTTCTGTTCTCGTGACGGCATGCGGCAGCGGGGCAACAACGGGAACAGGCAGTACAAACGGCGGTGCTTCGGGAGAGAAGGCAAAGAGAATCGCACTGATCATGCGCCAAAACGTAGGGACGTTCTCCGCTCAATATATCAATGGCGTGAAGAAAGAGGTGGAGAAAAACGGGGGCGAGTTGACCGTATTCAACGCAGATACTGATCTGGCAAAAATGGCGTCCAACCTCGATGCGGCTGTGAACCAAAGGTTTGATGGCATTCTGATCGATCATGGTACGGCAGAAGCGTTGCAGCAGGGCACGCAAAAGGCCGTGGATAAAAAAATTCCGGTTGTCCTGTTTGATACAGACATCAACATTCCGGGTGTGCCAGTTGTGGCGCAGGATGACAACAAGTTGGCAGAGCTGAGCTTGGAAAAGCTGGCGGCAGATACAAACGGCAAAGGCAACATCGTAAAAGTTTGGGTAGCTGGCTTTGCGCCAATGGAAAAACGCCAAGTGACGTACGAAGCTTTCCAGAAGAAATACCCGGACTTGAAAGAAATTGCGGCATTCGGTTCTGCTACCAACAATACGGCTCTCGATACACAAACGCAGATGGAAGCGATCTTGAAAAAGTATCCGAATAAAGGCGACATCACAGCAGTATGGGCGGCTTGGGATGAATTTGCCAAAGGGGCGACACGTGCCATCCAACAAGCAGGACGTACGGAAATCAAAGTATACTCCATCGATTTAAGCGATGAGGATTTGCAAATGATCCAGGCGGAAAACTCTCCGTGGGCAGCGACGGCAGCGGTAGACCCATCCAATATCGGACGCATCCATGCCCAAACCGTGTTCCAAAAGATCAAAGGCGAGCAAGTGCCAGACAACGTGAAGCTAAACCCAGTGCTGGTGAAACAAGAAGACCTGCCGAAGGATAAAAAAGTAACGATGGGCGACCTGTCCCAATACGTACAAGAGTGGGGCAAGTAAGAACCAAATTGGCTTTTCCCGTTGAGCTGTATCCGCCAACGGGATTTTTCCTTATAGAGGTGGGAACACGCAGGTTAACAGGAGGTGTGAAACATGTCCACATTGCAGATGAAAGGGATGGCGAAGCAGTTTTCTGGGGTTCCTGCCCTGCGATCCGTCGATTTTGAGGTGCGCGCAGGAGAGGTTCACGCACTGCTCGGAGCGAATGGTGCGGGAAAGAGTACCCTGATGAAAATCCTCACGGGAGCGTATCAGGCAGATGGCGGTACGATCACCATCGATGGACAGGCCGTGTCGATTCAATCTCCGCAGGACGCCAAAGCACAGGGCATTCAATGTGTATATCAGGAAGTGGACACCGCCCTGATCCCGAATTTGAGTGTCGCCGAAAACATACTGGCGGACCAGCTCGTCCAGGCGAAAACCAAGGGGCTGATCAACTGGCAGAGCTTGTACAACGAAACGGAGCAGATTTTAAAAAACTTCGGCTTTTCCATTCCAGTGAGGATGCTCGTCGAAGAATGTACGCTGTCGGAAAAGCAATTGATTTTGATTGCACGGGCGACCGTTCAAAAGGCAAAATACGTCATTTTCGATGAACCGACAGCGCCGTTGAGCACGAAGGAGAGCGAACGGCTGTTTCAAATCATTGCGCAGTTGAAAAAAGCTGGAGTCGGGATCATTTATATCTCCCATCGCCTGCCAGAAATCTTTGAAATCTGTGATCGGATCACTATCATGCGCGATGGACAGCATGTTGTGACCACAGAGACGGCGAAGACCAGTATGGACGAAGTGATCGCGAACATGCTGGGCAAAAGCTTCGACGAGGAGTTCCCGAAGCTTGCAGTGCCGATTGGCGAAACGATTTTTGAGGCGTCAGGTGTGGCTGGCGGCAAGGTACACGGTGTCGACTTGCGGGTTCGCGAGGGAGAAATCGTGGGTGTCGTCGGTCTGGTTGGGGCAGGGAAGACTGAGCTCGCCCGATTGCTCTTCGGCGCAGATGAGGCAAAGGCTGGAGCTGTTCGCTTGCATGGAACACGTATCCAACTGCGCTCGCCAAAAGACGCTGTCGATGCCGGAATCGTTCTCGTCCCGGAGGAAAGGCGCAAAGAAGGGATTTTCGTAGAGGAGTCCGTGCAGAACAACCTGTCTGTCGCCTCGTTGAAAAAGAAGTCCTGGCTCGGTTTTATCAAAAAAGGGGCGGAAGCGGCTAACGCAAGAGAGCTCGTGCAGCGTCTTGGGGTAAAAACAGCCGATATCAAGCAGCTGGTCGGTTTTCTCAGCGGCGGAAACCAGCAAAAAGTCGCCATCGGCAAATGGCTGGATACAAACGCTCACCTCTTTATGTTTGACGAGCCGACAAAAGGAGTGGATATCGGCGCGAAAAGTGATATTTACCGCCTGATCGGAAATCTTGCCGAGCAGAAAAAGGGCGTCCTGTATTTCTCCTGTGAGTTTCAGGAAGTTATCGGGATCGCAGACCGGATTCTCGTCATGTTCGAGGGCAAGATCGTGAAGGAATTGAGTCGCGAGGAAGCAACACAAGAGCTGATTATGTACTACGCAAGCGGAGGTGAGTAACGTGGCAAATAAAAAGTTTAGCTTGTTTGATTTTGTTTACAAATACGGAACGGTTGCAGTCATCGTCATTGTCATGTTGTTATTCAGTCTGACCAACCCATATTTCTTCACGTACGACAACCTGACGGACATTCTTCGCTCCATCTCGATTGTGACATTTGTCGCGATAGGCGTTACGTTCTCGCTGATTGTCGGAGGCTTTGATTTGTCTGTAGGATCGACGGTTTCATTGACCACGGTCGTTTCTGCTTCGATGATGGTTTGGTACGAACAAGGAGTCTTCACGACTTTGGTTGTTCCGATTGTACTCAGCTTGCTCGTCGGGCTGGTCAACGCTTTCCTGGTCGTAAAAATCCGCATTCCTGATTTGCTGGCTACTCTGGCGATGCTCTACATCGTCAACGGCCTTCATATGACGTATTCCCAAGGTTACTCGATCTATGCAAACATGCCGATGCAGGACGGCTCACAGGCTCCGGGAAAATTTCAGGAATGGTTCCTGTGGCTGGGCCAAGGAGAAATTCTCTCCGTTCCTGTTCCGGTTATCCTGACGTTTTTACTTGTCGCAATTACGCATGTGTACCTGACCTATACGAGACAGGGGCGGATGCTGTACATGACAGGTGGTAATTTGGAAGCAGCCCGTCTGTCGGGGATTCCTGTGAATCGCTATCGTACCTTGGCTTATGTGCTTTCTGCTCTTTTTGCGGGCTTGGGCGGGATGCTCTTGGCAGCGCGGATCGGTACCGGGCAGGTGAGTAGCGGCGGCTCCATGCTGATGGATGCAGTAGCGGCTGCTTTTGTAGGCTTCTCCGTTTTCGGGGCAGGGAAGCCAAACGTTTTTGGTACATTTGTGGGAGCGATCCTGATCGGGGTGCTGCTCAACGGCATGACGATGCTCAATCTGCCGTATTACGCGTACGATATTATTAAGGGGACGGTTTTGGCGCTTGCACTGGCTGTGACCTATTATCAACTGCGGAGAAAACGAAACGCTTAGAATAGAAACGTTCTTCTCATCTTCCCACTATTCCCTTCTCTTTTTTGAAGCTTAGTATTGGTCTTACTCAAGTGAGACAAATACGAAAGTAATTTCAAATAAAGAGAAGGGATGTGTTTTTTCGGCTTACATCCGCACGTACAGAGCGGTATAAATATGTGGACGCTATAACAAATCGGCCGGGTCGATGACTTCACGCCCGGACGTAACGCACAGTTGAAACTGCAGATACTCTTTCTCGTAGAAAGAAAGGAAGGGAGAGGGTGTATCTGTTTTTTGTTGGATTAACGCTTTGCATGATCACATGGATTGCGGGAGGCGTATTTCTGTATCAAGGGGATTATGTTACAGGAGGAGTCTTGCTCATACTTGGTCTTCTCGTTTTCATTAGCATGATCCTCTATTATTCGACAAACCGGAAAAAGCGTAAAAATGGTTTGCCAGATTGCAGCCATCTTCCCGTTGATTGTCCGGATTGTGGTACACCAGATTGCGATTGCAAGCCAGATTGTGGGAGCTGATGAAGATCAATACGCAGTGGATTCCCTGTCATCGACGAGCAGATCGTTGCTTTTCTATCGGTGGTAAGAAAATGCCCCTATGTGCCAGATGTGTATCGATCCTAGTTGGATACCTGCCGGCGCCTGTTTTTGCAGGAATGCATATCGTGACCTCTTACTATTTGATTGGACTGCTTTTATTGCCCATGCTGATTGATGGCTTTACCCAACAGTGGAAGTGGCGAACAAGCAATAACAAGCTGCGTTTTTTCACAGGATTCAGTTTTGGAATCGGACAGTCTTTGCTCATTTCGAATGTTGTTTGGTTGTTGGTAGAGAGACTGGGGGGAAGCTAGTTAAGGGCCGCGGAGGGTGCTTCTGGGGTTCTTTGTTTTTTCAACAGGTTGCGATTGGCAATGAAAAATGTTCCAATGTAGAGGAATCATTACATTCGTAGACAGGAGGGCAACATATGTCGATTCAAAATGAACATGATTTGATTTGTTTGAAGCGGATTGGTAGCATTGTGGCGGAAGCACGGGAGACGATGCTCAAAGCAGTGCGGGCGGGCGTGACAACAAAAGAACTCGACCGGATTGGCGGAGAGATCTTGGCAAAGTACGGAGCGCGATCTGCACCGAATATTACGTATGATTTTCCAGGGCATACATGCATCAGTGTCAATCACATTGTCGCGCATGGCATCCCGGATGATACAGTTCTGCAAAATGGCGATATCATCAATATTGATGTCTCGGCGGAGCTGGGTGGTTATTTTGCCGATACAGGTGCTTCAATCGTGGTAGGGGAAGGTGAGCCTGAGAAGCAATCCTTATGCGAATGCGCAGAGGAGTCGCTGTACAAGGCATTGGATGCAGCAAAGGCGGGATCAAAGCTAAGCCAAATTGGTCGCATTGTTCACCAGGAGGCAAGGAAAAAGGGCTTTACAGTCGTCAAAAACCTTACGGGCCATGGCATCGGCAAAAGCTTGCATGAAGAGCCTGCTTACATTTTGAATTACTATGACAAAAAGGAAAGACGCTTGCTCACAGAAGGTCTCGTGTTGGCAATAGAAACATTCATATCAACGGGGACGGAATATGTGGATGATGGCAGGGACGGTTGGGCGCTCATTACGCCTGATAAGAGTTATGTAGCGCAATACGAGCACACCATCGTTGTAACGAAGGGGAAGCCAATTATTTTAACTGCTTGATTGCAGAGAGACCTCGGATTGATGAGGTCTTTTTTTGTGAAGAAAAACTTGCAAAATACCCAATGATTGTATATTCTTTATATAGGAATATATGTTCGTATTTGGTGGAGGAGGTTTCTTTTCATGAATCGGTGCGGCTGGGTGAATCAGGACCCTATTTATATGGATTATCACGATCACGAGTGGGGAGTTCCTGTCTATGAGGATCGGTTGCTTTTTGAATATTTGAATTTGGAAGGCGCACAGGCCGGACTGAGCTGGTACACGATCCTGAAGAAGCGGGAAAATTATCGAAGAGCGTTTGATAACTTTGAAGCGGAGAAAATCGTTCAATACGATGAAGCCAAAATCGAACAATTGCTGACAGACGAAGGCATCGTTCGAAACAGGCTGAAGATTCGCGGCGTCGTGAAGAACGCCCACGCCTATTTGCGG
The DNA here is from genome assembly GCF_000010165.1 of Brevibacillus brevis NBRC 100599. NCBI lineage: Bacteria > Bacillati > Bacillota > Bacilli > Caryophanales > Paenibacillaceae > Brevibacillus > Brevibacillus brevis. The sequence goes on along the minus strand of NC_012491.1, from coordinate 5,375,430 downwards.
GTTGTGGAGGAGTTTGGGTCTTTTAGCAGCTATCTTTGGTCGTTTGTAGGCGGGAAGCCGATTCATAATCATTTTCAGGAAATGAAGGATGTGCCTGCTTCAACCGAAATCAGCGACAAAATGAGCAAGGACTTGAAAAAGCGCGGTTTTACTTTTGTCGGTTCAACCATTTGCTACGCTTTTATGCAAGCAGTCGGCATGGTCAATGATCACGTAGCGACTTGTGATCTCTATCAAAAAAATTAGGACGAGCTTACGGGGAGGGAAGAATGGCATGAACGAAAATGATCTCTTAATCTTAAACTTTGAGGAAGTAAGACGTAGAAGCATCAAGGTGTGGAAGGCAATCCCTACAGATATGCTGAACTGGAAGCCTGACGATAAAGCGTTCACGTGCGGAGAAATGATTCGTCATGTCATGGAGGGTGAGTTTTTGTATCACCAGATTTTGATCCAACGGGGAAGCGCTGCCCTGTCTGACATCCCCAATCCGTATGAAACCAAAGAGTTTTCGACCGTAGAAGAAGATTTGGCCTTTGCGAAGCCATATCGAGAAGAGTTTCTCCGCTTCGTCAGAGGGTTGTCCAAGAGCGATTTGGAGAGTATCCGCATTGATCGATCCGATGTAGGCTATGTCCGCACACTTGGAGACATGTTGCTCCGAATCGCCTATCATGAGTCGGTACATACCGGTCAACTGCTGGATTATATGAGAACGATGGGCGTTGAACGACCGAATATTTGGGATTAAAAAAGTGCGAAAGATAAAAAAGCAGGCTAGCTCTTCTGTTGTGAATGAGAGAGGAGCTTGCTTTTTTATTTTTATCATGTCTTTTGTGTGATGGACAGATAAAGCTCGAAAAGTATGGGAATTTTGTACTTTTATCGAGTGGGAACATCCGTTGTGTAAGGATAATTTCATACTTCTACACAGGCACGATCTCCACTGGGGATCGTGTTTTTTGACGTTTTATTTAGAATTTATGCAGAAGTTTAATCGGAGAAATCATCTCCAAAAATCTGGTAGAAAGAACTTGAACTTATTACCATAGTATGAGATACTTGTACTACAAAGAGAACGAGTGTTCCTATTTTCGGTTGGATGTTCGAAAAAGACAGAAGGTGAAGCATATGACAGATGAGCAGTTAAAAGAGCATTGCAGAAAGGTGCTCAAGAGGATTGCTTGGCGATTGCAATACGCCGCCAAGAAGCGTTTGTGCAGGGAGACGGTGATTAAAGAAGGGATGCGGGGAACGGAAACGATCGAAGACAATCTGTCCGACCTGTATGTTCAGGAGGTGTTGATGCAGCTCCCAGAAAAAGCCCGGATCATTATCAAGCATGTCGTTATTCAAGGAATGACAGAAGAACAGGTAGCCCAAAAACTGAATATGACCAGACAAGGAGTGAGTAAATGCAAAAACAAATATTTGCGCCAATTGGCCGAGAAGCTGACTCGTTCAGCTTGACCCTCCAAAAAGCACAGTTAGGGGATAATCGGGCCGTACTGACGATCCTCGACTTTTTGCTTCCTGACATGGAGTACCTTGCTTCCTTTATCAAACTACCTCGCGAAGAGAGCATGCAAGAAATGAAAACGGCGATGCTCGAGGCGATCCGCAGTGGAGAAGTGATGCTATGATGACGATTGATTACGTTCAGGTTCTCGCGGTTGTCGTGTGCTTCCTTGCTCTAATCGTCACGTTTAAGCAGGTGGATTTGCAGATTCGGATCAATAATCTGTTCAATCTGCAATTAAAGGCAAACAAAGAGAAAAAGAAAGAGCAGCAGGAAAAAAAGGAGACCCCGACTGACGATCGGAATCCCCATTAATTGCTTGGGGCAAAGAATACAACTGGTGAGTATCCTCTTTGCCCCCTTTCATTATACAAGAAAATGACCATGCAAAGGAGATACGTACGAAATGATAGAAGCAGCATTAATCGGAGCAGTTGTTTTATTGGTCGGAGTCATTATCGGACAGATCGGTTTGTCTCAAAGATTAAGAAAAGACGCAAGACTCAACGAAAACCGATAAGCAATAAGCAATCATACGGACTTCATATATATGACCGAGGGGGAATAGTACCTTGATCAGCAAAGATGTTTTCATGGAAGCAGTATGCGAGGTGTGTCCGGCAACGTGCTGGGGAAAGAAATCACATTGCCAGGTTCATGATAAGCACGTAGGAAAAATCGATTCTTGCCCGGAGTGGGACAAGTACATGCGGGATCAAGAGACAAAAGGGCAGCAAAAGACAGTATCCACAAGAAAAGAAGGTTTTGCCAGGACGAGCGAGCAAGCACCCATCGTAGATTTTTTACAAAAGGCGGAGGAAGAAATTCGCGACTACAATTACATGCAGATCGAGATTGTGCGCATCCAGCGTTTTTTGCGTGAAGCAGGGGAAGGAATGGTCGCACAGTACGGACTGGATGCAGGGATGCCGAAAGGAAAAGGCAGCAATGGTGATAAGACGCACGCAGAGGTTGTACGCCGGGAGCGGAAATGGAAGAGGCTACAAAATTTGCAGGATAAAATCGAGCGGATCAACAAAGCGGTTGAGACGATTCCAGGAGAGCAGGAACGGTTGGTAGTCGAAGCTTTGCTGGATGGCGACAAGAACAATCTGATTGCCAAAGAAATCGGTGTGTCCCGACAGCGGTATTATGAAATCAAGCGCAGTGCCGTGATGAAGATGGCATGGGCGATGTATGGCGATCAGGTACAGCAGACTGGATGATGAAAAACAAAGCCCGGCTTAATAGATGAAGCTGTCTGATGATGACAGCTTCTTTTTATTTTCACAAGCATGTTGAGGCTGACAAAGGTTGACACTTCCTGACACATCGGGTCATTTTCCCGGTTTTTCCTTCAAATCGGTTATACTTGAGTCAAGCGAAACAAGTAAGAGAGATACGAGCCATCCGATGAAGCTGTCGGGTGGCTTTTTATGTACGCCGACGACTCAAATGTCCGGCGAGCGGGGAAAACGGCAATTGACGCCACACGATGTTGCGAGTCAAAGCCAAAGGCACTCGCTCCCTGCTCGGCGGGTATTTGCCGTGGATACCTTGCCAAATGAAGTGAAATAGTGGGGGGAAGAGACATGTGACGAAGACAGATGAGAATACCGCAAGTATGGGAGGTGGAAGCTGGATGGATCGTGAGCTAGCTGTTCTCAGTGAACTGGTGAAGGAAGCGTATCCTGAGCTGTCTACTGTTGTGAATGTGGACGATTGGATGGCGCAGCGATTCCAACCGCCTATCGCGTTTCTTTTGACGCAAGGGGTTCGTGAAGAAGGAAGAAGCCTCACTTCCTATCAGGTGGTCTCAGAAGCAGCCATCGTCCTCCACTATCCAAAGGTAGCGGGCGTCTACCAGCCGCTTTCAGCCGAACCGCTGCGTGAGCTTCTTCGCCAAAGGCAGTTCACTTATCAAGGCAAGACGTCTGGATTGTCCATCGAGATCGACAGCTCCACCTTGCGTATTTGGCGGGATAAAAAGGACCGGACGGAAATCGCGTTCCAGTTCACCTACAACGTGGCGGTGCAGAGAGCAGTCACAGAAAAAATCAACGAATTTGATGTAGAGGGGGTCCGATCATAGTGGCACGAAAAGAACAACAAGCACAGGCCCCAGAGCTTGTGCAAACCAAACATGAGTGGATCAAGAGCGCCGCTTACCTTGGAGCCGAACGGTTCGAGGTAGCAGGTGCTCTTTTTTCTGAAGCAGATGATCAACCACTGGCAGAAGGACAAGTGAAGAGCCGACTGACCAAATACAAAGGCGGGGTGTAAGCATGACCATTCAACGTGAACGTCCGGGTGTAACGGTCGAACTGATCGCAAAAGCAAAAGAACGTGTAGTACCGAAGAGCGGTGTCGTACTGGTACCGTATCAAGCGGAGTGGGGTGCGCCAGATGAGCTGGTCAAGCTGGGGAGCTTTGAGGAGCGAATTGCCCAGACATTTGGCAAGGTCGATACCGTGGAGCTGGCAGCAGAAGGCGGGGCGACGATTCTCGCGTACCGCATGACGAATGGCACAGCCACAAAAGCAGCGTATGAGCAAGCCGATGCAATCAGAGTCGAGGCTCTGTATCCGGGTTTGGTAGGTAACGAGCTGAAGGTTACGATCACGGTCTCGACGTCCGAGCCAGGTAAAAAAGAACTTCAGGTAACAGGCCCGCTGCAAACGGAGAAGTTTTCGTTTGCGGATGCGAATGAGCTGGCAGCAAAAACGAGCCAATCCAACTATGTGCGTGTGAAAAAGCTGGGTGAGACTGCCGTTACAATCGTGCCGGAAACAGCGCTAACAGGAGCGAAAAGTGGCACGGTAGCGCTTGCCTCAGCTGACTCTACCAAGCTGTTCATGGCTGTGTCCGGAGCTGATTTTGACGCGATGTATCTGCCTTTTGACGATTCGGCTGTACAAGCGGCAGCAAAGCAATTCATGAGCGATCGTCGCACACAAAACAAGAAGCTCAGCACGCTGGTAATCGGTGGAAAAGCGGCGGACGACGAGAACATGGCGAAGCACATCGAGCGCTCAGTGGCGCAAAATGCCCGTTTTGTCGTGAACAGTGCTATCGCTGGTCAACACAACAACGGAAAAGTATACGGCAGCCTGGAGTGGGCCGCATGGGTGGCGGGTATGATCGCCGCGACACCTGCGCATGAATCGCTGACGGCCGTCGTCGTTCCATTGAAAAAAGCGCTCAAGGATTGGGGCCACACGGATATTTTGAGTGCGCTCGGTTCTGGAACGCTGATCGCAACTCGCGACGGAGACGTGTACATCATCGAGAGCGCCGTCAATACGCTGGCTGTTCTGGGTACGCATGAGCGCGAGGACTACGGCAAAATCCGTGTCAGCATGACGCTGGATCAGATCGTCAACGACATCAGCCAAGTCGGCAAGAAATACAAAGGCAAGCTCGGCAACAACGATTTGGGCGGCGCGGTGTTTGTCTCTGCCGTCAACGCGTACATGACCGTCCGCGAGCAGCAGGGCGCGATTGATACGGGCTGGACATTTACGGATAAAAAGAATGGCATCGGGGATCGCCGTGGCTTCCTCTTGTCTGCGAAGCCGCTTGATGCCATCGAATACTTTGACATTGACTGGGAGGTGCTGTAATTGGCTATTGCACGCGATATTAAACTCAAAAACTGCCAGATTTACGATGAAAACGGAGACCCGATCTTCGGTACCTTGGAAGGCAAAATGGTTCTCAAGGTAGAGTATGGCGACACGAATCGCCTGCAAAAAGGAAAAATCCAAACCGTCAACGACTGGCATGTAGAAGTGACATTGAAAATTACCGCAACCAACGCTGCGCTAAAATACTACTGCGTCGATCAATTGACGCAAGGCAAGACCCCTGTCCTCCCATTCCTGATCGGCGAGACGCTGGACAAGGAAGCCGGCAACTCCGAACGCGTCCGCATTTCCAATATCGTGCTGAACCCAGACGAGATTACGCTGTGGGAAGCCAAAGCAGACGGCAACGATCACGCGACCTACGATCTAAAAGGGATTTCCATCGAGAAGCCGGACTACCTAGATGAATTGCCAATCTACACCGAATAGGAGAGTGCTTGAATATGAACAAAAACAAACTCGAGAAATTTTTGGCCAAGGCTAATGAACAAACTCCGCGAAAAGAAATCACCGTCACCATTGATGGTGACGAGTGGAAGGTACGCCAACTGAATTTGTCCGAGCTGCGCGATTGCGAACGCATGGCTGACAAGGGAGAGAAAACGGATTGGTTCCTGTACAACGATGCTCGTTTGGTGAAGGCCACGGAGCACGAATTCCCTTGGAATCAGGAAGAGCTCAAGAAAGCGTACAAGGTTGGCACCAAGTATGAGCTCGTCGAGAAAATTTTCCGCGACAACCCAGAAGGCTACACCAAGCTACTCAATGCAGTCCGTGAAGTCAATGCGACCCAAACGGAAGAAGAAGCCATTGAAGAAGCAAAAAACTAATCCGATCTGACGGCGAGGCCTGGCATATTTGCCGTGCTTTTCTAAAAGGCAGGGGCCGCCCGTCGGATCTACTCGAGTACGAAGTCGATTTGTACAAGCAGAAGCTGTTTATTTTTGCTTGTCAGATGATTGAGGCAGAGGATGAGGAAAGGGCTGGGGGATAGGTCTCCCGGCTTTTTTCGGGTTCTGCTGGGTGTAGACATCTGGGAGGACAAGGAGGTGAAAGAATGGCAGGAACAATGATGGGAGCGCTTGATTTAGTAGGTAAATATGACGATTTCGCAAAAGGACTCCTGGGCTCACTAACTCCCATGATCGAAAAGGCTGTTGGAACAACGCTGAGTTCGGTTGCCCAAGAAGCTCAGGCGACAGAAAGAGAACGCACACTTTTTGAAGCTGGTGGCAAAAGTAAGGAGCAACTCCTGAAGATAGAAGAGACTTCCATAACCATACGTGAGCTCAACCCTGATATAAAGAAAGATCAAGCATACAGCCTCATGGCCAAAGCTGAACTTGTGCATGCATCCAATGGTTTAAAGTATGCAGAAAAAGCAAGCATGCTGAAATACACGACGCGGTTTACGGAAGATGACATCATGAAAATGATGAGCTCCATTGAGATTTCTACGGGTAATGAAAGTACCGTTAGGCAGTCAAATGCCGTTCAGTATTTAAGCAACAAGGGAGGGGGAGCCGCGACTGGAAAATTTGTGGAGTCTCTGGCTCACTTCAACCTACAGAATGGCAATTTGCTGAATACGCCTGAAAAAATGGCCGCTACCTTTGTCTCTATAGGGAACCTTTTGAATGATTTTAAAACGTATGGTGCGTTGTATGAGAATGCAATGAAGATGTCGGGTAATGGTGATCTCGCCGCAATCCTTGAGAAGCATTACAAGGCTCAAAATAAGAAGGATGCAAAGGCCAAGGCCGCCCAAGATATAGCAACGCTGAATCGAAGTCTCGCAACAGGGGAGAAAGAAACAATAAATATCGCCCTCGGGAAACTCCTGATGACTTTTTCTAGCATCAAGGATCAAACGTTACAACAACGTGCATTCGATACTTTGACAGGCGATGCCGGAGATGACATGGCGAAGGGTCTGCGAGAAGTAAATGATACGGCAACAGGGGATTTTGTGCCGGAAATGGGGAAAGAGAGCGCATATAAAGTCGGGAATGAAGCGGTGAATGCGCATCAACTGTCTGCTCAGAACGATGCTTATTATAAAACTGGGCAGGCACAAGCGATGGCGAGAAACGAGGCCATGGAGATCGCGACTCTGTACGCAGAACAAATGTCTGAGATAAATACAGGGATTTCGAAAGCAGCTGAAGGAGTAATGGGCTCGTTTAACTCTTTGAACGAGTCGATAAAAAGTACTACGATTTTTGTCGGAGGAGTACTAATCCTTGGCAGTGCTCTGTACCATATAATATCTCAACTGAGAAAAATCAAAGATCTTCGGACAACCAAAGAAAAGTTTCCTCAAGAAGAGACTGGCGGAAAAGACTGCTGCTGTTGCTGCGATGGCACACAAAGTCCTTCTTCTAAAAAGAAATCAAAGAAAAAAAATTCTCCGGATCGCCCTCCAACAGGAGAAAAATCTGCTTCGAATAGTGGTGGTCCTCAAGGACAAGCGGGGAAAACAACGAGCAGAGGTCAAAACAATGCCCCAACAACTTCTACGGCAGGAAAAAAACAACCGGACGCTGGTGGCGGTAATCCGCAAAAAGAAGCAGAGAAAACAGACGGCAAAAACAAAAATCAAAACAGTGCGCCAACTACCTCCTCTGCTGCAGGAAATCAACCCGGACCAGATAGTGGCGGCAATCATGCTGAGACTGGTAAAGCTGCCAGCGGTGGCTGGAAAAAAATGCTGAAAGGAGGACTCAGAAGGGTTCCTCTTCTTGGAACTTTACTAGGCGTCACAGCTATTGCAGGTTCAGCGAACAAGCTGGATACTGCAGCACAAGTGGGGGCAGAAGCACTTGGTGGCTGGGGAGGGGCAGCAGCGGGAGCGGCTACTGGAGCAGTTATTGGTTCGGTGTTACCTGGGATTGGTACAGCAATCGGGGGGATAGTTGGTGGTCTTATTGGTGGCATGGGTGGATCAACTGCAGGTGGTGCCCTCTATGATGGGATCAAGTCGTGGTGGCAGAACAAGACTCCTGAGGCATCTGCGGGAGCTGCAGCTATGAAACCAGCAATTCAAGCAGGTCCTGCTGCTCCGAATCATTCGCCTGTTGGTAACTCACCTGGGAATCCGCAGCCTGTCTCCATTGCTATTCCGCAAGTTTCGATTCCACTGCACGTACAAGGCGTACTGCAAGATATCCCAACCATGTTAAAAATGCTCAGCGATCCATCTGTTGCGCAGAGAATCAAGGACATCATCGAGCGCTCCCTGCTGGATGCAATAGAGACGAGGGGAGGAGTAACGAAATGATCCGTCTACAGGGAAAATATAGGCTGACGTTTCCGGTTACACCTGCGGAAATCCAGTTTCGTGGCTACGGCAACGACATCGAAAGCTCGACATCGATTACGTTATTGTCCGGCAATCGCATCTCTTCCAGACGTCCAAAGTCCATCTCTTTTGACTTCATCTTACCCGGAGACAGTACGGCCCCCTATGTCGAGGTACAGGGCTATCAGGGGCCTAGGCAATGGCTTGCTGGATTGGATCGCTTAACGGGCTCTGAAGCACTTTTGACTATAGACGAGCTTGATTTGGCGTGGAATGTGCTCATCGGGCCATGCGACGGAAAATTCCAAGGAAAAAACGTCGATTTTCATGGCTCGATTGAGCTACCGTTGTTTGTCAAAGATGAATTCATTACGTGGAGCAATCAGACGCAGCTTTTATCCCCGGGTGCGGTCATTACGCGACAGCAGCCAGCTCGTCCGAACACGAGCGGAAAGGTAGCAAAGAAGACGCAGAAGAAGCGAGCGGCCCCACGGATAGACAGTAAAAGGTTGGAAGACAGGAAAAGAGAGATTCACGAAAAGCTAGAAAGAGAAAATAGAATGTAACGGAGGGCAGACGAAATGAAAGTCATTTACGGAAAAGAACAGACCCGCTATGACCTGACCCCAGCCGTTACCGAGCTTTCCTGGTCCTCTGCCAGGGGACAAATCGCCCAAAATTGTGATGTGAAAATCAAGGGAGGCCCGCCGCTGCAAACGGCGGGTTTTTTGATGCTCTTTGCAGGTGCGGAGTTAAAAGAATCCCAGCAGCTTTTTCATGGCCCGCTCGTTCGTTTTGACAGGGATGATCGGACAGGCGATTTATCTGCAACAGCATACGAGCTTGGCTGGTATTTGCAAAAAAACGAAGTCTCCAGGCTCAAGCTAGATGGAGATGCAGGGACAGAGCTTGCACGAATTATCAAGTCGGCAGGTATCTATTTTAGCTGCCCGGCATTCGGTTTTACGGTCAAGGAGAGGATCTCGTCCCAATCGTATACGTCTCTCTTTACATCACTGACAGAGCAGGCGTACGAAAAGACAGGCATCCGCTATTTTGTACAATACCAGCGAGACAAGCTGACGGTACTGCCCGAGGGGAAAAACAGCATCATCCCGATGTTCAAGGCGAGCTTGCTCACAAGCAGTTCGACGGGTGAGAGCATCGAGGAGGTTTACACCGTCGTGACAGCAGAGCGCTACCGGGATGATCGGGTCGTGAGCAGTGCAACGAAATCTAACGATAGCCTGGTCAAACAAATCGGACGCATGCAAAAAGTCATCGATGCAGGCGAGGACAAAAACGTGGCTGGATTGGCAGCCAAGCAGCTTGCAGAGTTGTCCAAAATCCCCAAGACACGCTCCATTTCGGTCAAGCACGAGGATGAAAATGCTGCGAGACTTCGCGCAGGCTGGCTAATCAAAATCATGGAAAAGGACAATAAATCCATCACCGATTGGATCGTCACCAGCTGCCAGGCGCGTTGGCGTGGCGGTCAATACACAATGGATCTTCAATTGGAAAGGAGGACGTAAGGGATGCATTCAGTTATCGCAAAACTGCGAGGGCATGCGCAGGACGGCATCGAGAATACGCAAGGGGAATTCGGCAAGCTTTTGTCGCTCTCGCCTTTGTCTGTAAAGCTGGATGAGGATCCGACACCCTTGGAGTCGTATGAGCTGTCTGTACTGCGTTCTGCCCGATTGTTGCAAGAAGATGTGGGTAAAAAAGTAGCTCTGTTGCGATGCAACAACGAGCAATACCTCCTGCTCGGGGTGGTGGAATGATGTTTCCGCAGTTGCAAGGGACAGATGAGATATTCGCGCAAGGAACCGAGTTGCCCATTCCGTGGACATATCGGTTCGATTGGGAAACGAAGCAGCTAAGGCAGGGACCAGATGGCAGATATTTGCGCACTACGACTTACGTAGAGTACTTGGAGGAGACGGTGAAAAAGATCCTCCATACACGGCGGTTCCGTTATGCGATCTACTCGGAGCGGTATGGCGTGGATTTTTTGTCCGACAAGGGGCGAATGCGGTCTGCATTGTCCTTGCCTGTGATTAAGGCACAAGTGCAAGAAGCGCTGGAAGCGCACAGTGAGATTGAACGCGCGGAGGTGCTTGATATCCGCTTTGAGGGGAATCGGGTTATTTTGTATGTGGAGATTGCTGGGATACGTGGTTCGACGAGAATGGAGGTGGATGCATGGCAACGTTAGAGAAGCCGGAAATGCCGATACTTCGGGAGACGGCTGACCAGATTTATCAGAGAATAGCAAATCGGATGGCGGTCATTGCCAAAGAGCGTGGTGAAACTCCACCTGCGACAGAAGAGGGTGAACTGTTTTACGATTTGCTTTATCCATTAGCAGAAGAGATTAGTGATCAGCAGCAGTTATTTGAATATGGCTTTTTACAGCGATTTCTGCCATGGGCTGAAGGGGAATATCTTGACGCAAATGGAGTCTTCTTCGGACTCGGAAGACATAAAGACGAAGCTGACATTTCCTACAAGCAAAGGTTGATAGATAGAGCACGCACAGAAGACGGGGACGGTCGGCGCGCTGACTACGAACGGTGGGCACGGAACACTGAGGGGGTTGGAGGGGCTGTAGCTGTTGAGAAAGCGCGTCACGACAATTCGATTGATGTATATATTACGAACCTAAGTGGTCAGCCGGCGGCTGCAGAGCTAGTTCAGCAAGTACGAACAAAACTAGAAGACAATCGGAAGGCGCTTCACGATCTAAACGTCTTTCCTGCGAAGGTGTTCCCTATCTCTATTTCAGTACGCCTTGTTGTACAGCCAGAAGTGGAGGTTGCGAAAGTGAAGGAGCAAATCACAACACTAATTAAAGCATATCTCAAAGGGCGTTCCCTTATCGTGTATCAACAGTTAGGGGCCCTCTTTTTCGTGGATGGAGTAAGTGATTTTACTGAATACACATTAAACGGTGAAAAGGCAAACCTAACCGTACCAGCGGATTCTGTGTCTACACTGTCATTGGTGGTATCTGTATGATTCCAGAAAGATACCGAAGCATGTTACCGCAGCAGTGGTATGAGAATAAAGTCGCTGAACTTCATTTTGAGGGTGCAATCAGCGCATTAGACGCCCATTCTCAAAAACGTTCAGACGTTGAGCAACAGTTTTTACCCCTGACAGCAACCTGGGGGTTAGATGTATGGGATTGGATTTATTTCGGGAACAAGCAACTGATGCTTGTTGATGATCGGAGAAAGAACATTCAAAGGAAACACTGGGGTAGACTCCCATTTACGATGCCAGTACTTCGGTCATTAGGACAAACAGTTGGTGATTTAATTTCAGTAACAGAAGACTTTTCGAAAAAGGAAATTGAATTTGAATTTTCGCTTCAGCTACCGATTGATTTGATCATGCTTCACGATATGTTTGAACAGATGCGCCCAGTTCATGTTAACAGAGAGAGAATCGTCATAAGACGAAGTGGACATCTAGAGTTCAAAATAGGAACCTATCAGACTTACGAGAGTATCACTCAAGATTGTGGGGCTTTTTATGCGGGAGGTGAGAACGATTTATGTTAACAGATTACGCACTCAAGCAACAAACGAATGCCTTGGAATCGATTTTCCATCAAGCAGAGGTCGAAATCGATGGTAACTTGTTCCCAGCCACCCTTGAAAAGACACGTCAGGGTCCGAGCAAAATAACGATTCTCGTTCGGATTCAGGCAAAACAAGCAGGTCTTATCACGAAGCGTATAGTAAAGGATGTTAAAGGCGAGGTGGTTTGGCAGGATAACGTAAACATTACAAAACCGGAGAGGGAAATAGCTATCAGTATTCCCATAGAAGTAAACTGGAAGGTAGGTGGATAGGATGGTTTATAACAAGCAACAACATGTTAATCGATTGGTTGATCGTCCGAACACATACACGATTACACAAAACACGGATGGTACTGCCAAGATTCTTCCCGCCTGGAAGCAAATAGCAGGTACGCCAGTAGATGAAGTTCGCCTTAACTACATGGAGGATGGCATCGAAAGTGCTCATAAAAGTTTAGATGAGAAAGTAAATGCGATCCGACCTGTTTTTTATGGGTATCCATCTATTAAAGCATTTGCACCTGATGATCATGTGTTTTTGCAATTTTATCCAGACAAAGACAATCCATCAAAGAGAGAGGCTCATATAGGTTTTCCAAATAACTCAACGATTGATTTCACACTGGCAAACGAAAAAGTTGATGGCGGCATCAATCTCCTAACCAATGGTGCTGGCAAGGTATTGGTTAACAATCAACAAGTATTTCATCAAGGCAATCCGGAGATTCAAAACAATCCAAACCTATTGAAAAACTCTACAGGTCGTTTTGGACTTTTAGGTTGGTCTGATCAAAGCGGGAAAAAGATTTCTGTGGTTAAAGGAAGTGAGGGCGAAGGGGATTACTTCGCAACAAGAGTTGGCGCCGCTGCTAACGAGCGACCCTATTTGAGCAGCGACTTTATTGATATGAATGAAAATACTCAGCTTTCATTGTCAGGAGAAATGCAGACAATCGGCATAACTTCTGGCGCAATTTATTTAGAAGTACAGTATTACAAGACCGATGGCACACTCATTAATAGTAAGAATGTAACAGCGCAAAACGGTAGAAAGTGGTCATTTTATTTCTTTACAGCAACAACGCCACCGCTTACTGCAAAGGTAAAAGTACTTCTCGCCATTAACCCAAGTACAACGCTTACAAATGCTGCATGGCGCAAAATCAAGCTAGAAGCAGGGACAAAACCGACCCCATATAGTGTTGAGGGTGACCTTGGATTCGTCTTGGCGCCAGAAGTGAACCTTACGAATGGAACGAAAATCTCGGAAACAGTTAATCAACGTACGGCGCTCTATGCCCATTCAAATAGATTTGATGTTTTATCACAGAATGGTTCGAATCAGATCCTATCAGCTAACGCAGGAGATCGCTCGTTCAAATTCCTGAATAGCGAAGTAATGAGAGCAGATAACATGGCGGCGCATTTGGCATCTGATTCCTTACATGGGTTTATGAGTAGCGCCGATAAACAGAAACTAGATACTATTTCATCGTATGCCAATTATTTTCACAACTCAATCCAATGGGATTTGACACCGAAAAACGGATGGTCTACTGCCAATACAAATGAACCGGCGAGTGCTGGGTTGATCGCAGACAATGAAGACAATTCTGGAATTGTTATATTGATGGGCGAGCTTACTTTAGCCAGTACGCCTCAACAAGGCAGTCTTATGGCTACTCTGATGCTTATGCACCGTCCAAGGTACTTTACGGAAGTGCCCGTTGTAATTACTTCATTGAGCGCGAAGGAAAAATTGTACCAAGGGTATATTTTTATCGACCACTACACGGGTGACATACAACTATTTTATAACTCCAATAATCCTCCACCACTAGGTGGGATAAGGGTTATCTTTACTGGTGCAAGCTTCCGAGCCAAAAAAACATAACGAGGAGAGATAAATCGTATGTCTCAAATCCAAGCATACAGAATCGATGTAAATGGTTTTTTCGTAGAACCAGTACTGATCAGTGCAGATTTACCACCTGAACAGATTCCGGAAGACATTGTGAAAGAAAGGCCAACTGACGGACTCTTTAAAGCAAAATGGACGGGGGAGCAGTGGGAAGAGGGTCTAACTAATCAAGAAATAGGTAAGATCAAGAACTGGCAACGGCCACAGTCTGAGCCAGAAATCACGGGACGACAATTGGTAGAAAAAGAATTGCAAATTCTGCAATTACAGAACGAAAACAAGGTTCTCGGGCAATCCATCGTTAACCTTGAATTAAGACTATCCCAAGGAGGCTTGTAGTATGACAGACTATCAAAAGTGGCAGTATTACTATACTTGTGGTTGGGCAACCACTGATCAGCTTAAACAGATAGTTTCCTTCGGAAAGATCACCGTAGAAGAGTTTAAAACCATTACTGGACAATCATACAAGGCCTAAGCACTCTTTTTACATGAAAGGGCGCTTTTTCTTTGTTATGACACTCTTGTTCACGAAAATAATAAAAGGCTTCGTTCTAAGCGGGGCCTTTTTTGCTATGTAAGCGAAAGGAGGAGACACCATGAAACCCCTACACAGCCTAGACACCATCGCAACCCCAGCAAACGCCTGGGCGACCACAGCAGGTGCAATCGTGTCGCCCGCCTTTCATTATCTATACGGCACCAACCGCCAAGACATCCTCATCGTCCTCTTCTTCCTAATCGCCCTCGACTGGATCACCGGCATCTCCGCCGCCAAAAAAGACCAATCCTACTCCTCCGACTACGGCCTGTCCCGAATCCCCCGCACCTTATTCCTCATGGCCCTACCAGCCGTAGCCAATCTCCTAGACCGCGTCATGGGCACCCCAGGCTTCTTATTCTACGGCGTCACCTTCGGCCTCATCTACCACACGTGGACAAGCCTGACCGCCAATGCCCACCGCGCAGGCTGGCCGATGCCCAAATCCGTCGAGAAATTAGTCAGCGCCGAAATCAAGGCAAAGGCAGAGCGTGCCAAACGAAAGGAGTCCTAGTAAACAATGAATATCACCGAGATGCTTCTGACCAACGTAAATTCCCGTCCCAAAAAGAAGATCGTCCCAAAAGGAGTCGTCATCCACTGGACGGCCAACGAACGCAGCGGGGCGAATGCCACCGCAAACCGAAACTACTTCAACAAACCAACGACAGTAGCGAGCGCACACTACATCGTGGACGACAAGCAAATCATTCGCTGCCTGCCGGAGGACGAGATGGGCTACCACGTCGGGGCGCAGACTTATTCACAGGCCGCCTTGAACAAATTGAGCAACTATCCGAATAACTGCACGATTGGGATTGAAATGTGCGTCAATGCAGATGGAAGCTTTGCGAAAATGTACGAGCAAACAGTGGCGCTGACCGCGGATATCTTGAAGCGACATGGCTGGGGAGTCGAGCACCTGTGGCGTCATTACGACATTACGGGAAAAAACTGCCCAGCCTTTTTTGTCGTCAATACGACCGCACAAACCTATACAGGAATGCCAGCGAAGGACGCATGGACAAAGTTTCAACAGGATGTCCACAGGTTTCTCACAGCTTATCCACAAAAACCACAGCCTGATGTGGATAAGTGCGACGTTGAACTGACACTTACTTCTACAGGCAAACTAATCGATGATGTATCCTATGTACCCATTCGTATGATTGCCGAGGCAGTTGGTGGAGCAGTGGAATGGGAGCCTTCCACGCAAAAAGTGACCGTGAACGGACAGGAAGTCTCCTATGTAAACGACCAGGGAACTGCTTTTGCGAAAACAAGAGAGCTTGCCGCCTTACTTGGTTTGCAAGTGGAGTGGGACGAGCCGCGAAAAGCAGTCGTATTGAAGAAATAAAAGAAAAGCCGCAGATTCCGTCTGCGACTTTTCCCATACATACTTTTACCCAATCCGAATCTGGATGATATCCGCTGCACTCAAGACAACACTTGGCTTCGTCTCCTGCTCATTTAGGAGAATTTGCCCGTCCTTGATCTTGCGGGCAATCTGGCTGCGGCTCCAGCCTTCTATCTGTTCGGACAGCAGCTTGTCGAGGCGGAAGCGGGCCTCTGTACTCTCTATACGAATCGTCACTTCCTGAACGCCCTTTTCCTGGTATTCAAGCAAAGGGAGAATAGGGAGCGGCGCGATCTCTTCACCAAACTCCGTATCTGGCACCTCCCGATGATCTGTAAAGGCTTTGTAGATGGCCAGCTTTTCGTTCCATGTATGATTTTTTTCGCATTTATAGATAGCGAAGCGATAGATGTTTTTGCCGTTAGCGTTGTGGCGGCGGATGTTGGTATCGAAAAAGAGAACGGTTCGCCCGCAATTGCTGCAATATCGCCGTACTGGCTGATTTTCATGATTTTCACGTAATACCCACGTATGCTCGATGGTATGCATGGTCCTTCACCTCGTATAAAAAGTGAAAGGAACGCACCTGCTATTTGGATGTCCTGTAGGGCAGGCCTGTTTTTGAACACAAAAAAACGGAGATTCCCCATAGCGAACCTCCGTTAGGATATACACCTACAGATTTCGTTACGTTCCTTTGTAATGGGAAAAAAGGGCAGACTGCACCTGTGCGAAAAACCGGTTGTTTTCCGAAGGGCAAGCTATCCAGTTTTTTAGGCCATTACAAAGTAGTTGTTGGCATACGTAGTTACCGTACCTTTCCATCCAAATAGACGTGACACCAATATACCAGATAATGGGTCAGTTTCCAAGGGGGATTGTATTGTTGACGACAGGAGGACGAGTGGTTTTGACAAGTAGCTCCTTTCCCCTTACTATTCTTTTTTGTTAAAGTAGTAAAAATATTTAGTTAATTAATGATAATGATAGTATAATGGGCTGGAAGGTGAGTTTGCCTATAATTCGGAGTGGGGATAGATGCCGATGGATGACTTGGCAGTATATTTGGACGAGCACGAGGCAGCGATCGTAAAAGAATTCAAGCGACGAATTGCCGTTTCGGACAGTGATCAATACAAGGGGTTGATCCATCTGAATGGCCAAGCACTGTATCGTATGGTTATTGAATATTTTCGTTCGGAAATCACTCTTGAGGATATTAAAGAATTGGCTTACAAGGTCGCATATGAACGAAACCGGGCAGAGACCAACATTGGCGATTTTGTTTCCAACGTGTGCATGGGCCGGGAATTGGTTATCGATCTTCTCCAAAAAGGTCCGTTTACGCCTGCCACTTTAATGCCTGCCCTATTGAAAATAAACGAATGCTTTGATGTCTTTTTGGTACATGCTGTTTTCAAATACACCGACCTCAAAGACAACGATTTGGAAGAGAAAAAGCTATTTATCGAGCGTTCTCACAAAGACAGGCTCACGATTCTAGGGCAGATGGCATCCAGCTTCGTCCATGAATTCCGGAATCCACTTACTTCCATTATGGGATTCTCGCGTTTATTAAAAGAAGATTACCCGAACCTCCCTTACGTAGAGATTATTGAAAATGAGCTACGGCAATTGAATTACCGGGTTTCACAGTTTTTGCTGGTCTCGAAAAAGGGAGCGGTCTATAAGCAAATGGAGGTTTTTAGCGTTTGGGAGTTGTTTGATGAGATTCTTTCCTTCCTCTATCCGAATATCGTTGACGTGAATGTGGATATCCAATGCAGTATCGATCCTACCTTCCAACTAAAAGGCTACAAGGATGAGATGAAGCAGGTGTTTATCAATATCATTTCCAATGCGCTGGATGCGTTACATAAAAAAACAGGCGATAAGGAGATCGTCATCGAGGTGTCCCAAAAGCTCGACAGCTCCTTGATTACCGTTTCCAACAATGGATCGCCAATACCACCTGACCTGCTCTCGGTTATTTTTGAGCCGTTTTTCACGACGAAGGAGCTCGGTACTGGAATTGGCTTATACGTTTGCAAAGAAATCATTGAGCGGCATGGAGGAACGATTACGTGCGAATCTACTGATCTGCAAACGAAGTTTTCCATGCAATTCAAGCCCTGCGACACGTGTACAACTGGCTCGATGTCGATGAGCCATCATATCTAGCGGTAAAAAAAAACGACCTATTCCTGAAGGCACGCTCGAGAACAGACGTGCAGCATGAATAGGTCATTTTTTTGTGAAAAAAGACGTGACTGTTTATTTGTTAGCGTGAAGCGGCCTACGTGTTTGTCGTATGGTTTTGGAGATACGCTCCAGTTTGTTTACCATCCAGACCAGCATAAGCGCCATCAGACAACTACACCCGATAATCAGGAGTAAGTACAGCAGCGAGTACAACGTGTTTTCAAACAGCCAAGCGACCTCGCCGTATTTCGCAAACAAATAATCTTTGAACATGATCAAAAAAGCAGAGTGAAACAAGAAAATAAAATACGTCAGCCCTTTTCGAAACTTGATGTGCAAACGATCGACGCGTTCCAAAAAGAAGACCATGAGCACGAGAAACGACAAAAGCGTGGCGAAGACAAAAGTCAAATGCACAGCCACATACAGCTTGTTTGAGATAACAAAAAACAGCGCAGCCGCAGTGGAAACACCCGTCATCAGCGTCAGGATTGAGCGGTTGTTTCGCAAAAAGGAAAGGATCGATTCACGGTACCAATACAACACGTGCCCCATGTATAGGGTAAAAATCCAGCTCGGAAGCATATGACGCGTGGTGAGCCCGAACCAGCCCTGATGGATGAAGTTGATGTAGATGTACTGAATACCGAGCAGAATCCAAATGACAACCAAAATATTGCGCTTTGTGATCACACGACGAAACAGATAGGCAAAAACGTAATACTGACAAATCATAAACACAAAGTACAGATGGTCACCCGTTTTGCCTAAAACAATGTTCGTAAAGTCTTGGGCAGTATGAGGCATCCCTTTTTTCAACAAGTAATGGTACAGGACACCAGATACTAAATAAGGGACAAAAATATACAGAAGCTTCCCTGAAAAAAACTCGCGAGCAGAAGGGCTCTTGGCTTCAAAAGAATAAGCAGTCAAATAACCGGTGGCGATCGTCAACAGGACAGTGCCATAACGACTGATCTGATTGAGGGCCACGATCCAGAACGGATCTGTAAACGAAAGTGCAGAAGCCGTGAAATGACCGACTACAACGAGAAAACTTGAGAAGAGCTGGATGTAAAACAGAGATTTCAAGATTTTTGAATCTGTATACATTTCGATATTCTCCATTTCATCGTTTGTCGGCTGACGTTGTCGCTCAAACAATAAACTGTGAATGGTTTTATGATATTAAAGTTTTCTTTGATTCGTATTTGGACAGGAGAGGGGGATTCCGGAAAAAATTAAAAAGAAAGAAAGCCACACCCGCGCGTGTAGCTTTCGCACGAGAATGGCTTTCATACATTATTTCGGATTCTTGTTCTTTTCATCGATGGTCTCACTGACCACAAACGCCAAATCGTCATTGCCAAACAGTGACAATACGCCGAGGAGAGTCGCATCAGGAATGTCCTCAGCTTCTTCTTTGGGAACGGTATTGTCCAGCATTTGAGCGAGTAACGTATTTTCCCCTTGAGCGGGATAAGCGCGGCGGTATAATTCGCGTGCATCGAGACCGTGATTCACACACCATTGGGCAAAAACGAGAATCATCATGCCTTCATCGCGCTGGTAGGCTTGAATCACTTGATCTTCCATCTCTTTTTGGTTCATGGGCATACTCCTCTAACATTCGTACGTCATGAGCCTATTGTAGAGAAGAGGAAGAATACTCGCAAGAAAAAAGAAAAGAAGGACTCAAGAGTTACGTTTGTTGCTGTGATTGGTTATGACCGGTAGCATGCGCGTGTCTTTTACCATTCGGGCATGGCAAAAAGGGCAGCTCGGGCTCTTATCAAAGGAAAAGTTATCTCTCATCCAGCACGTACAGCCCTCGTTACTGCACGTCCATACATCTGTTTCCTCTTCTTCGATTGGAACGACTGCTTTTTTTGAGAAATACACATGAACTCCTCCTTTGCAGGGCAAAAGTGCACAAAGTAACCTCTATTAATGTGTGATGGAAAGCTCATGAATATACCAAGATTTTCTTTGGTAGTAGGTAAAAAAAGAGGCCGCGCTTTCATCGACGCAGCCTCTTTTGTCCATTCCATCTTTACTGTTCGTCGGGAATGAAGATCTGTCCCGTTGCTTCATGATTCGTGATGGCCAGCAAAATCGCTTTTGACAAGGTATCTGGATGATAAGGCTTGATCAAATAGCCGGTTGCCCCCAGATCAAATGCCTTTTTCTTTTCCTCAAAAGCACTGGAGATCACTATCGGAATAGTTCGTAAATCCGGGTTGTTGCGTATCTCCTCAATGACCTTCCAACCACTTTCGCCGTCCTTCAAGTTAAGGTCAAGCACGACAGCATCCGGTCGCAGCTCCTCGATTGCTGCTACTGCCTCATACGCCGTAGAGAAGGAATTGACGCTGAATCCAGAGCATGTTAACTCATGACGCAGTAGCTCGGTTAAGTTCAAATCGTCCTCGACGATCACAACGTTTCCTTTGCATTGACCAGTTGGAGAAATAGCTTCCTCACTTCCCGCTGGATAGCCAGGGGACAAATCGTGCTCAGCCAGTGGAAGAGTAACCGTAAATGTACTACCCTTGCCCGATTCGGAAATAACGGAAACTTCTCCATGATGCATATGGACAATTTCCTGAACAATGGCAAGACCCAATCCTGTACCGCCGATCTCGCGACGATCCGAGTTATCTACGCGATAAAATTTGGTAAACAGGTGAGGGATGGCTTCGGAAGGAATGCCTAGCCCTTCATCCTGGACCTCCACGAGCAAGCGATTGCCATCTTGTCGACAACCCACCCGGACATGACCACCATGCGGGGAGTATTTGACGGCATTACTGATCAGATTCAAAAATACTTGATGCAACTTGGCTTGGTCTCCAGAAACAACGGTTTTCTCCGTTTGCAAATCGAGTTCAAACCGATGGAGAGGGGACTGTACTCGATGAAGTTCGAAAATATCCCGAATCACTTGATCAATGGCAACATTCTCTAGCTCATAAGTCTGTCTGCCGGATTCCATGCGTTGCAAATCCAAGAAATCGTTGATTAGTGCAGTCAGGCGAGTAGCTTCTTGATAAATGGTCGCTATGTACCGCTGTTGACGTTCGGGCTTGAGCTTTTTCGTTAACAGCAGCTCCGCAAAACCAAGTACGCTGGCGAGAGGAGTACGCAGCTCATGGCTGACCGTACTGACGAATTCCGATTTCATTTGGTCGATCTCGTATTCCTTGGTGAAGTCACGGTAAACGAGCAAGGTACTCCATTTCTCTTGGTTCCGGTACAATGGCTCTGCATAGAGCTGAATATAGCGTATTTGCGGTCCAGTCATCTCAAACACAATACTGCCTGAAGGAATGGCACCTTCGTCTAAAACAACAGATCTGACATACTGAATCAGCCGATCAGGCTCAGAGGTTCGACTCTGTAGATGGGAAAGGAACTGTTCCAAGTCAAATCCTTGCGAAGCGAGCTGATGGTCGTAACACAAGAGCTCACAAAAATTCCAGTTCACCTGAAGTGTTTCTCCACTCAAATCTATAAGCTGAATGCCTTCTTGAACAGAATCGAGCATATCCTGCGTCATTTTACGCTGTCGCTCTGTCTCCTCATACATCTCGAGCTTGTCGAGTGCCAAGGAAATCTGCTTAGCGATGCCGATGATGACTCGTAGCTCCTGATTCGTGAATTTTCGACCGATACGGGAGCAGATGATACAGGCAACAATTGTCTGCTGAGCATCTAGCACTGGGAGGTAAAGCTCAAATGTTTGTGACTTTTCCTCTGTGTAGCCGCGCTCAGCGTCAGTGCTTTCACGCATCAGGACATATGGCAGGCCCGTTTCCCTGATTCGCACGAAGGGACCATCATCCAATCCTTTGCGCAATTGCTCCAAACCGTTCTGCGAAACACCAAAGCTAGCTGCGTCCCTGTCAGTGTTCAACATGACGATAACACCTTTATCGGCATCCATGACTTCAGTTATATTGCGAATGATACTGGACAATAGCTCGCTTTTATCCAACGTATTCGACAAAGAGAGGATGAAACGGTTTTTCTTTTCCAAATACCGTTCGTTTTCCTCCATCTTGCCCAATGCTTCTTGTAACTCTTCTTGCTGCATCATCAGTTCATCCTGCTGGGCTTGCAGCTCTTCGTTTTGCGCCATGAGCACTTCTTCTTTGGCTTGAATTTGCCTGATCAAATAGTCGAGGGAGCGGGAGAGCCTACCGATTTCGTCAATCCTGTTCAAATCCTGCAAAAGAGGTGTACGGCCATTAGCAAACTGTTCAGCATTTTGGGATAGACGAACCAACGGCCTGCCGATATCCCGCGTAGTTTGAATGGTGACTATTACCATGATCACCAGCACCATCAGAGAGTACACGAGAAACCAGGTGCTTATCTGTGACATCTCTTCGAACAGTAGTTGGTTTTTCGTATATAAAAGCTGATCGTGCTCTTCCTGATACCGCCCGGCGTATGTAAGCAGGTTGTTCACTTCCTGATTCACGCCACTGGCCGAAGCTTTTCGCAGGGATTCAAAGTCTCCGTTCTTTGCATAACTCGAAAAAGTAGGAAACACATTGGCAAAAAAGTTCGTGAAGAAAGATTCGATCGAAGCGACAAGCGTTTGCTCCTCATCATTGAGCGGAAGCTTCTTAAATTTTTCCAACGCCTGTTCCAGCTTCTTTTTCTCAAGAAATAGCTCATTGTACTCAGATGGGCTCAAGAAAGCGTAATAACCCCTTGCGCGAAAAAAGATCTGGTTCGTGTGCTCAGCGATGTCTGCGACCAAATTTTGTTTTTCCTTGGTATTGTATATCTCTGTCTGATAATGGGTTAATGCGTTGCTATTCAAATTTTGAACGATGCCAGCGCCCGCAATCAGAAGTGACAGAAAAAGAAGCATCATCGCTATGAAGCGACGTGTGATGCTTTTTCTGATAAACGCCCAGAACCCCGTCATGCGAGCATTTCCTCCACTTTCCGGACGAGATCCATCGGGCTAAAGGGCTTCGGCATGAAGTCATCAGCACCAGCTTCACGCATTTTCTCCTGTTCGGCATGTTGACTTTTTGCCGAGAGGATCAGGACCTTGACTGCCTTTTTATCGTCCATCTGTTTGAGCTGCTGCAATACTTCAAAGCCTGTCAGCTTTGGCATCATATAATCTAGAATAATCAAGTCGTACTCATTTTGACCGATTTTTTGCAGGGCTTCCTCTCCATCACAAGCGATATCGAGCTCGTGTCCCTCGTCTTCGAGCGTGTCGCCAATCAACATGCGCAACACGGCTTCGTCTTCGGCCAGCATAATGGTTGCCATCTTGCTACCTCCTTACAGCATTCGCTTAACCAGTCGCGTGATGCGAGCCTCCAGTTCGCGTGTACGGAATGGCTTGGTCATATAGTCGTCAGCTCCGAGCTGAAGCGCGCGGACTATGTCTTGCTCTTCCGTACGACCTGTTAGCATAATCACCGTATATTTCTTGGCATTCGGCAAATTCCGGATTTTCCGGAGAACCTCGAGGCCATCCATCTGTGGCATCATCCCGTCTAAAATGACCAGATAAGGCTCTTGTCCCTGATGCCAGGTGGAGCCAAAGAAAGCTGCGCCTTCTTCGAAAGTCTGGATGTCGACGTGCATCCAACCGTTAAAACTGGTTTGGATGGAATCGGCAAGCATCACGCGAATCATCGGATCGTCATCGATGATCGCGACCTTCAGTTTTACCTTAGGGGTATCATGTGTCTCTGTGATTTGAGCGGTTTCAATCCGGCGCCGCCCTGCATTTTTGGCTGCATACAAAGCAGTGTCTGCAGCTTCTACCCAATACGTATGCGGTCTATGAGGATCATCTACTTGTACGATTCCACCGGAAAAGCTCAAAGAAAACGTTCCTTCAGGAGCATCGAACGTAAGCGAACAAAATGCAGAGAGCATTTGTTCCAGGCGTAATTTTCCTGTCTGTACAGTCGTACGCGGCATCAACAGGATAAATTCCTCTCCGCCGTACCGGAATAATACATCCTGTTTTTCCGCGCTCTGCCCGATGAAAGCAGCAAAACGAGTCAGCACCTCGTCCCCGATCAGATGACCGTATGTATCATTGACCCCTTTGAAAAAATCGATATCTAAAAATGCCAGTGAGAAGGGGGTATTGGTTCGTTGGGCATCAGAAAGAAGCCGTTGGTATGTATCAACAAAAGAATTGCGATTGTTGACACCCGTTAGCTCGTCCAAAAACAAGATGCTGTTCATCCAGCGCTTCCGGCGAAGCTGGCGTTCAAGGCGTACAACCAGCTCTTCCATATCAAGCGGTTTGCACATGACGTCATCTGCGCCCAAACGATAGGCATTCAGACGGGTCTCCCGTCCGCAATCGATGCTGATAATGGTCGTAGGCACATATTGCTTCTTTATTTTTTCGCTAATCGTCTGTATCACTTGGAAGCCGCCCGTTTCCGGGATGTTCAAATCCAGAATGAAGCAGTCGGGGTTCATGTCGTGAAAATAGTCGAGAGCCATATGAGGATAGACCGTTGCGATGACAGACCAATTGTGGTTTTCTAAATATTCCTTTAGATACATAAGCAGGGTGACGTCATCGTCCAGGATGAGGACCAAAGGCTGTTGCTCACAAGGGGATTCCCGTTGGAGAGTGGGGTTCTCAATAAAAACTTCCTGTTCCGGCCGTTGTTCGTAACACAAGCTGATCAACTCGTGCAAAAACAATCGCCATTCACCGAGCGACCAATCCTTGGCCGGCATGTCTTCCATTCGATCCAGGAGGATCTGAGACAGATCAGACAAGTCGGTCAAGCCAATTGTCCCGGATGTCCCTTTTAACGAATGAAGAAAGCGATATAGCTCTTCATGAGAGACGGGGGACTTCTGGGTATACCACGTCTCAATCTGTTTGTGAATATTCGTAAGAAGTGCATCTCTGTACTTGATCATGTCGTACGCCCCCCTGTTTTGGGATGGCGCAAGCGGTCGGATCACCTGCGCCCATTTGATCAAAACGTCTACGATTTGGTATGGTACATGTAGCAGGGAGGAGGAAGGGCTTATTGTTGAAGGGAAAATCCTTCTTCAATCAGATACTGCTCCGCTTCTACGTACGATTCAAAGGAAGCTTCCAGGTTCATCCCGTGGTATACGTTCCACAACGCGTCTTCCTGTTGCAGCAAGAGCGTGCGGTTTTGCTTGTCGACCCATGTTTGCTCCAGTTGATCTGATGCGGCAGTGTTTTTAGGCGCTTCCTCACGTTTTTGGGAGAGAGAGTGGATCGACGCTTCGATAACCGTGCGCAGTTCTTCCGCCGAGAAATCACGGATATTGATGAAGCCTTTGTCGTCTTTTTGCTTTTGATAGCTCTTCACAAAGCCGACGAACACAAAGCCGTTGCCGTTCGGATGAAGGTGATAGACAACCGTTTTCTTTTCATGAAGGCTTTCCTCATAATGAAAATTAACCCGTTTCAGGGAGACGTCATTCCGAGTCAGTTGTGGAAAAGATTCAATGATCGCTAGTTTTTCTTCAAAAGTAAGCATGGATTCCTCCGGTGAGATGGATTTGTTTGTAGATTATATCATAGGTGGGACATAGAACGAAAAAAGGAGAAGGGAAAAATGAACGGAAAAAATAGAAAAGACATCGCAGCGGGTCTTGAGGTCGAGATTGTATTGAAACAGGACCAACGCACAGGCAAGCGCACCCGTGGAATCGTCAAGGATATCCTGACGAACTCCAGTACCCATCCGCATGGAATCAAGGTCCGTTTGACGGATGGACAAGTAGGGAGAGTGCAGGAGATCATCAGAAAAGGGCAGTAATCTTCTTTTTTAAAAAAACGGACAGACCCCATGGGCAACTGTCCGTTTTGCATTTCATGAACGGTTCCGGTTTTGGAGTTTCTGCGGTGCACAGCAGAAACTTTACCTCGACATCGAGATTGACTTCTTCTTTGATTTCGCGGACGACACTCGTCTCCAGTTGTTCATAGGGATCAACTTTTCCACCGGGAATGCTCCATGTATTCTTCTCTAGTCGACATGGTTTCTCCTTCGATAGGCAGATTCGTTTCTTCTATTATAGCAAGATCAAATCGTAAGCAGGACAAAACAAGAAACCGCCTGAAGAGACGGTTTCGGGAAATTCAGCAAAACGTTATCGGTAAGAATCATGGGTAGGGGCGAAGATATCCTCGGTTGATTCCCGTACCAAAATAAATGGCTCAATATTCCCCAATCCATGCAAGCATGTATTGTGATGAGCGATGATTTGTTCCGCTGACAGTACCTGATTGTCCGATGTAGAATGCCCGTCTTTGACGAGCGTCACATCATAGCCGAGTGTCGTCGCTTTGCGGCAGGCGCTGTCGATACAATACTCGGTTTTGCACCCTGTGATAACAAGGTGGTTAATTCCGAGCGCTTGTAGCTTTTCGTGCAGGTCTGTTCCGTGAAACGAGTCAGTTGCTAGTTTTTGAATCACTGTTTCTGATGGGAGAGGTGCGATCTCAGGGTGGATGGCAAAGTCGTCTGAACCGACTTCCCCGACATCCGCATCCTGAACGTACAGCACAGGAATACCCTTGCTATAGGCGTCTTCTCTTACTTTTTTTAATGTTTGGACAAGTGTAGACGGCTGAAAAACAGGACCAAGTTGCCCTTCGATAATACCTACTTGCGCATCAATAATCAGTAGAGCTGTTTTCCGAATCAATTCATTTCCTCCTAGGTGAAAGGGGGTTAGTGTTGGTGTTCCCCTTTTGTGTTGTTTGGTACACGCACAGCTTTATAAGAACGTTGATTCTTGTCCTTTTTCATAACTGACCACTCCTTTCATCATAGAAGAGCGTGAATTTGCTCTGGATAATTGTACCATAAAAAGACTCGTTCCTATTGTCAGGAACGAGTCTTTTTCGATTGTGTACTTCTTATGATTCATTTTCCTTTTTCGGTACAAACTGAAAGATATCATGTGATTCGAAGGAGTCGATCAAACGGGACAGCCACAGATAATACTCCAACCCATTTTCAATGCGCTTGATACTGAGGTCCACACGCTCGCTGACTTCTTCGGAAAGCTCTTCGGATTGCTGGAGCGCGCGAAGCTCAAGGAGCGACTTTTTCAAGGCGTGTGCATTATGTTCACAGGCGTGACGCCACTTCACGGAAAAGAGGTCAATGAAGTTCTGGTACCAATCCAGATTGACCTCGTAATGATCCTTCCGTGTCCCTTTTTTCCATATCTTTTCTACCATATTTAAGTCCATCAATGTGCGGACGCCAGTGCTCATGCTGGTTTTACTCATGCCCAGTGCTTCGCCCATCTCATCGAGTGTCATTGATTTGTCCTGAAAGAGCAATGTGCCATACAGCAGTCCCGTTGACATGGTGATTCCATACAGATCCATGTTGCGAGCCAGCGTTTCAATCACGCGTTCCTGAGCTTTTTCGAGGATTTTTTCCTGATTGGTATCCATTTTGAAAAAAGCAGCTCCTCTATCATAGTAACCTGACTAGAATTGTACGTCTCCAACTGCAAAAAGTAAATGGAGATATTGTACAGTATATACGCGATAAACTGAGAATACAGGAAGTAAAGTACGTAAAGTTTTTTCTGAACGCTGAAAATGACGGATTATCATGCCTCACCCAGTTTGAGGTAAAAAAAATGGCTGGTTACAATTGTAAGGGTAAAGAACAGTCCGGATGCCGGGCGTAATAGTTGGAGGTGACCATATGCCCAAGATCAAAGTAGAGAATTTGACCAAAATCTTTGGACGCCAACCCCAACGCGCATTGTCCCAGGTGAAGCAGGGGAAGACCAAGCAAGAAATCTTGAAGGAAACGGGTCTTACCCTTGGGGTGAATCAAGCGAGTTTTGAGG
This sequence comes from Brevibacillus brevis NBRC 100599, assembly GCF_000010165.1. NCBI lineage: Bacteria > Bacillati > Bacillota > Bacilli > Caryophanales > Paenibacillaceae > Brevibacillus > Brevibacillus brevis. The sequence goes on along the minus strand of NC_012491.1, from coordinate 5,347,471 downwards.
TGCATGCAGGCGAAATTTTCGTCATCATGGGGCTTTCGGGAAGCGGGAAGTCGACCTTGGTTCGATTATTGAACCGGTTGATTGAACCTACAGAAGGCAAGATCCTGATTGACGGTACGGATATCGTCAGTATGAACACCGAGCAGTTACAGGAAGTAAGAAGAAAGAAGCTGGGGATGGTATTTCAAAAGTTCGCCTTGTTCCCTCACAGGACAGTACTTGAAAATGCGGAGTACGGTTTGGAGATTCAAGGGATGCCAAAGGCCGAGCGTGAGGCAAAAGCGAAAAAGTCACTCACACTTGTCGGACTCGGCGGTTGGGAAGCAAGCTATCCGGATCAGTTGAGTGGCGGGATGCAGCAGCGTGTGGGCCTGGCCCGTGCTCTCGCGAATGAACCCGATGTGCTGTTGATGGATGAGGCGTTCAGTGCCTTGGACCCGTTGATTCGCAAGGACATGCAGGATGAGCTATTGGAACTGCAGAGCACCATGCAGAAGACCATTATTTTCATTACGCATGACCTGGACGAAGCATTGAAGATCGGGGATCGAATCGCTCTGATGAAAGACGGTGCGATCGTGCAGATCGGCTCGCCGGAAGAAATCATGACCAATCCAGCAAACGAATACGTAGAACGCTTCGTAGAGGATGTGGATCGTTCCAAGGTGTTGTCCGCGGAAAAAGTCATGAAGCGAGCAGAGACGATCACACTGGACAGAGGGCCTCGAGTCGCACTCCAAATGATGCGTGAGCGCGGTGTATCAAGTCTGTACGTAGTGGACAAACGAAAAACTTTACTGGGTGTGCTGACGGCAGACGCGGTAAACGGAGCCAAGGAAGCAGGACAGTCGCTGGAATCCGTGCTGCGAACAGAGGTACCGACTGTCGGACCGCAGACACTTCTCAATGAGATGTTTGACCTTGTTGCGTTTTCAGATATTCCTGTGGCGGTTATCGGGGAACAAAACCGTCTGTTGGGCGTGATTGTAAAAGGAGCCGTCCTGGGCGGTTTGGCAGGAAAAGTAAATCAACAAGTTCCAGAGTCAACGATTGAAGAGGGGCAGGTGAATCCATCATGAGTCAAAATCAATTTTTTCCGAAGCTGCCGCTCGACAGTTGGGTAGAAACGATTGTAGATGGACTGGAAAAGAATTTGGGCTTCTTGTTCGACTTCATATCAGCTGGAATCGGTGGAACCGTTGACCTGTTTTCGTGGATTCTAACAGGAATCCCGTTTTGGGCCCTGATCATTTTGTTTACGCTGCTGGCGTATCGTGCTGGCAAAGTGGCAATTGCTCTTTTTACCTTCATTGGACTTCTTCTGATTCAGAATTTGGGTTATTGGGAGCACTCAATGGAAACACTTGCGCTGGTATTGACGGCAGGGCTGATCTCAGTGATTATCGGGATTCCCGTCGGTATCTGGTGCGCGAAGAATGATTCCGTGCAAAAGGTCGTCACACCGCTGCTTGATTTTATGCAGACGATGCCGGCGTTTGTGTACTTGATTCCTGCTATCTTTTTCTTTGGACTCGGTAAAGTACCAGGGGTTATCGCTTCTGTCATTTTTGCGATGCCACCGACGATTCGTCTGACCAACCTCGGAATTCGTCAAGTTCCTGCCGATCTGATCGAGGCTTCTGAAGCGTTCGGTTCTACCTACTGGCAAAAGCTGACGAAGGTACAGCTGCCGATTGCCAAGACGACAATGATGGCCGGGATTAACCAGAGCATTATGCTCGCGCTGTCCATGGTCGTGATTGCCTCCATGATTGGAGCGAAAGGCTTGGGAGCGGACGTGTATCGTGCCGTAACACAGATCAAGATCGGTGAAGGTTTTGAGGCGGGTCTGGCCATCGTAATTTTGGCGATTCTGCTGGATCGTCTCACGCAAAGTGTTGGAAAGAGAAAAAACGCGTAGGAGGGGTTTTCATGAAAATGAAAAAAGGCGCCTTGAAAGGGCTGGCAGTCGCACTCGGACTCAGTATGGTAATGGCAGGATGTTCAAACGCGGGAACACCGCAGGGAAATCAGCCTGCCGAGGGCAATACGGGTACGTCTGCACCGAATAGCGTTGGAGCACAAGTGGATCATAAAATTATCGGAATCGATCCTGGCGCTGGTCTGATGAAAGCGACGGAAAAAGCCATGAAAGACTACGATCTGAAAGATTGGGAACTGGTGGAGGGCTCCAGTGCAGCGATGACAGCAGCTCTGACGCAAGCCTACAAAGACAAAAAGCCAATTATCGTGACTGGCTGGACACCTCACTGGATGTTCTCTAAATTCCAAATGAAATACCTCGATGATCCGAAAGGCACTTTCGGGAAGGATGAGCAAATTCATACCATCGTGCGCAAAGGACTGAAAGAGGAGCAACCAAGTGCGTATGCGTTCCTCGACAAGTTTTCGTGGACACCTGCAGACATGGAAAAAGTGATGCTCGATATCGAGAGCGGCAAAAAGCCGGAAGAGGCAGCAGCCGAATGGGTGAAAAATAATGAGGCTACCGTCAACAAGTGGGTAGAAGGCATCCAGCCTGCAGAAGGCAAAAAATTAACGCTCGCCTATGTCGCGTGGGATTCGGAGATCGCCAGCACGAATGTGGTGAAGACGGTCCTGGAGCAAAAGCTGAAATACAAAGTGGAGCTTAGCCAAGTAGAAGCTGGCCCAATGTGGGTCGGTGTATCGAACGGCGATGTGGATGGAATGGTAGCAGCTTGGCTGCCAACGACGCACGCAGACTACATGGAAAAGCTGGGGAAAGACGTAGAGGATCTCGGTCCAAACCTGCAAGGAACCAAGCTGGGCTTGGCTGTTCCAACCTACATGGAGATTAACTCCATTGAAGATTTGAAGAAGTAACAGACTCAATACAGAAGGCACCGCTCACGATGGGGCGGTGCCTTTTTGCGTTTGTGTTATGGTATTGGATTACTTTCCATGACAGCGGGCCAAGCGTGCTGATTGTCCAGCGTTGCAGGCTCTGGTGCGAATACCCGCAAAACGAGATTGAACTCACCCTCAGGGAGCGGCAGCCAGTTTCCTTCCTTGCCTTTGGGCGGTTGCTGTTGCAAATACAGATCGAGGGAGCCATCGGGATTGTACGCAAGCGTTCCCGTATTGCTGCGAACCGATGCGCGATCAGCCGCTGTTTTGGCTAAAAACAACTGGTTGTCATAGACGTTGATCGACCAGAAAGCAGACGTCTTGGGAAGCTGTTCCTTTGTAAAATGCAACGTGTAGCTTTTGGCTCCCGTAAGTGGTTTTCCGGAGCCATCTATCAATGCGCGATAATAAGCTTCCTCGCTCGGCACATTGGCCCCAATACCAGAATAGGCGATAAAGGAACGAGCGAGAAACTGGTTTCCGTACGTGCCGATGGGGGAAAAGGAGCCCCAGCCATTACGGAAGGTGGCGTAGCCGGGAAAGCCATTTTGTACGATGGACGGAGCATCCTGTAAAGCACGCTGTAGGCCCGCAAGTTTGGCTGGACCGAGCGCGGAAGGATCAAATCCTTTTTGGACATCGATCCCGATTTGTGCGAACTGATCGAGCAAGACGCGATCACATTCGGGGGGAGGATTGCTCTGGATCCATTTCGTCATCACTTGGAAAAAAGAAAGGGACGACAACACATCAGGGGGAAGCGCTTCGGGAACATGTGCCGTCTGCAATTTTGGATGGACAGGGGCAATCGCGATTTGTTTTTCAAACGAGACTGCCTGCGGCAAATCAGCCTCACCCTTTACCTCGACACGACCAATGAGCCAGACGGTATTCGTAGGGGCATAGATCACAGGGATATGGGCTGGGGTAGGCCCTTTCCATTGTGGGCTTGCAATGATATATTGTCCGGCCTGCTGTTTGGTGGAACGATTGGAGACATTGCGAAACGTATTTGTGTACGCATCCAGCATTTGCACGGTATAATAGCGGTTTTGCGAATTGGCGGGGACAGTCAAGCGGACGGGTGTTTCCGACAAATCCAGCCATGCGCTCATATACAATGTATCGGAGTTTGGCGTCACGATATCCCGATAAGCTGGGGAAGCGAGTGTGTCCGCATAGTTAAACTGGTTGATCGGCGCCCGATTTTTGACCATGGCTTCCATCGTTTTGGCGGACATCACTAACGGATAGCCGTAAATGTATGCTTGAATGCCAAGCGAATAGGCAAGCCTCTCCTGTGATTGAAGAAACGTCTTCGATTGGAGGAGATGGGACTGTTGAACAGCTGGAGCGTTTGTTGTCTCTTTTGCAAAGGACAGGCCGGACAGGTGAAGCGTCATGCAAAGCATGGAAACGATCAGTGTCAGACGCTTTTTTAATAACGGAAGCATAAAGCCCCTCCTCATTACCAGAAATGGGGTTCGCACTGGTAGTTTTCTTCACAAGAAAGGGGCTTTATGCAGATTGACTTGAATATTTTATTCTTAATGCGGTTCCACAGAAATGGCAGGCGCTCGCCATTCTGGGAAGGTCGCATACAATGTCGATGCTCTCTGTAGCAATTCCCTATCACGCCATCGTTTTCCCACACACTGTATGCCAATAGGGAGACCTTGCTCATCAAAACCAATCGGCATCGTTACGACTGGACTTCCGGTTACATTAAACAGATTCGTATAAAAAGTCGTAGCGGCCCAGTAGTTTTGCGGGTTCTCGTCTACGTACAGCGGTTTGGTGTAAAGCGGCTTGTAGCCCCACATTTTCGATTTTTCCATATGCGGAAAAGCTGTTGTGCAACTAACCGGACACAAAAACAAGTCACAGTCGGCCATAAATTGCTCGAAGCTGCGAATGAGCTGCTCCCGAATGGTTAAGACACGCATGTAGTTTTTAAACGTCAGTGGGATGAGCATGGTAGCCGTAGGAAGCTGGCGATAAATCGGCATCGTCATGAGATGAGCCAAACCGCGAATGAGTGGGGGTGTCGTCGAGTTTAACTCCGCGTCGATCATTTTTCCCCATGTTTCCCATGCTTTGCGTGCATCCAAAGGTGGTGCCGTAACTTGTTCTACATGCATACCTTGTTGCTCCAGCACTTTGACAAAGCGACGCAACTGATTGCGGATAGCTCGACTCGTCGGGTAGCCGGGCAGCTCCTCCATCCAGCGAATGTGCAGGGGCTGTTCCTTGAGGGGAGGTGGCAACACTTGTGGTCCATGAGGCAGGCCAGCGTTGCCGTTTCCACCGCTAATGATGGAAAAGGCCATTTCGAGATCCTCGATTGATCGAGCGATGGGGCCATAGCAAGCAAGATGACGTGAGGAAGTGTAATCAGCGGTTCCTTCAAAACCGGGCATGTGTCCTCTTGACGGAACGGATCCTTCTGTTGGCTTCAAGCTAAGTACGCCACAGAAATGAGCCGGAACACGCAACGAACCGCCAATGTCACTGCCGATATCCAAATAGGAAAGCCCGGCAGCAACTGCGGCTGCCGATCCTCCGCTGCTTCCGCCTGTTGTTCTCTCCAGATTCCATGGATTATTCGTCCGACCGTAAATATCATTGTCTGTTTGCATGTCCATCAGAAGAGGAGGGACATTCGTTTTGCCCAGGATGATGGCTCCGGCCTGCTTCAGTCTGCTAACGATTGCTGAGTCGTGTTGCGGAATGTAGCCTTTGAGTGGTGGGAAACCAGAGGTAGTGGCGAGTCCTGCTGTGGCAAAAGAATCTTTGATTGTAATGGGTACCCCGTGAAGAGGCCCGCGATAGATGCCTTCCCCTATTTCTTTATCTGCTTGCTTGGCGGCTTGGAACGCACCTTTTTCATCATAGGCGACGATGGCGTTCACTTTGCCATTGAGGGAGTTGATTCGTTTAAAGATATGCCGGGTAGCTTCCTCGGCGCTTATTTTTCGCTCGCGAATCCAAGTGCCCAGCTCCGTTGCTGTCAAATAGGTCAGTTCATTCATTCGATTCACTCCTTTTCACACATCTAGGGTACGACAGGAAAAGGAGGAAAACTTGATCGAAAATGCGAACCGTTCCCGACTATTCTCGGGCTAGAACGGGTATATAAATGAAACAAAGCGAATCAGGATGGTCATTTCCGAGAAAGCGGTGATCGTAGTATTCAAAATCGTATCGGGCATACAGCTGGTCGGATTCGGATGCGTGTGCCATCCAGCTCCCGTATATGTATTGATACGTCAGCTTTAGATTTTGCACCGATCCTTTGTGAGGGAACACAAGATAACTTGATGCAGGCAAAGTGAGCGATTCCAGACTGTCGATGTCAGCTTGTTCCGATGCGGGCAGACTGGCGAAATACGTAAAGCTCAGCTCCAGTCCAAATGTATCTGGGTAGCGAAGGATACCATAACGCTTTTGCGTTGGCTGCCACCCCACTTGTTGCCCCAAGCGGCTCCAGCAACCGGTAATATCACGAACCGAAAAACTAGGGGAGTAGTAGCCTGCCAGGTTCAGCGCTTCGTCGGCAGGGACATAGAAGGGCTCAATGGACTGTCGCTGAATATTTTCTAAATACGGCAACTCCATGCGCTCCAACATCATGTATCGCGGCATCTTACCAGATCGGCGAAGAGCAGAAGGAGGCAGGCCAAAGCGTTTGGTAAAGGCGCGAGTAAAGGCTTCGTGGGAATCAAAGCCATAGGTAAAGGCGACTTCTGTCACGCTCTTTTGTTCGAGCGACAGTGCTTTGGCTGCCTCGGTCAAGCGCCTCTTCGAAATGTACTGACCGACCGTTTCTCCTGTCACGTGAAAAAACAAGCGTTGAAAATGGTACTTGGAATATCCGGCGGCTGATGCCACTTCATCGAGAGTGACTTTTTCCGTTAACTGCTTCTCGATAAACGAGAGGGCATACGTTATTTGCTCCATATAATTCATGACGTCACCTGAAAAAGGAAATAAGATCTTTTTTAGGATACCATATGCCTTGACCTGATTTTTTTGTAAAAAAGCCAGAATGCCAAAGAATAGGGAGAGAATACAATGAAGTAGGACAACATTATTGGAGGTAGCCGTGGAGCAGCATTTGGATCTTTTTTTGATGAAATATGGATATGTCGGCATCTTTTTTTCGCTCACACTTGGTGTTGTTGGGCTCCCCATACCCGATGAGGTACTGATGACGTACGCCGGTTATGCGGTTTCTCGCGGTGTTTTGCACATGCCGTTTACAATACTGAGCGCTTTTTTGGGAGCGGCAGTAGGGATTACGGTCAGCTATACCATCGCGTGGAAGTGGGGGCTGCCGTTGCTTATGAAGGTTGGACCGTACTTGCATATTACGCCGAAAAAAATAGAGTCAACCCAAAAGCTGTTTGCCAAGTACGGTCCATACCTGTTGCTCATTGGCTATTTTTTGCCTGGCGTCCGTCATATTACTGCCTATTTGGCAGGAGTCTCTACGATGGGGTTTCGACGATTCGCTTTATTTGCTTACGCTGGAGCATTCCTTTGGAGTGTCACTTTTTTACTGTTGGGACGGGCGCTTGAGAAAGAGTGGCTCAAGGTCGTCGTTTATATACGTCATTATGGCATCACATTTTTGCTAATCGGTTCGGCGATTGGCATGATGGTTTATATTTGGATGAGATACAGGCGTGACACCAAAGCATAGGAACAAGCATTAGTTCCTTTTGATCGCCATGCTATCTTTTACCAGGCGGACAAATTCTAACTGTTCCTCTCCAGTAGCTGTGGCTTCCGCCAGTTTGAGTACATCGGCAAGGGAGCTTCTTTCGGCATACGGACTCTCTCGCAATATTTCCCCGTATTCTGCTACAGCAGCAAGGAACGTCACATCAGGAGACAAGGTACTTTGCACCTTCACGGGCTCAGAGATTTCCTCTACTTTTTGGGTAGAGGCATGATGATAGCGCACCCGAACCGTCCCGAGCTCTGCATGGACAGGGGAAGCTAGCTTCACTTCATAAAGAGCGGTCACGCTATGGCCAGCTCCGATCTCGCCCGCATCTGTCTTGTCGTTGCGAAAATCTTCGTCGCGGACATCGCGGTTCTCATAACCGATCAAGCGATACGAGTCTACCTTCTTAGGGTCGAATTCCACCTGAATTTTTACGTCCCGGGCGATCGTTTGGAGGGTGCCTGTCAAAGATTCCGTAAAAATGCGGCGTGCCTCGGAAAACGTATCGATGTAGGCGTAGCTGCCTTCTCCTTTATTCGCTAATTGCTCCATCATGACATCGTTATAATTACCCATGCCGAAGCCAAAGGAGCTCAAGTAAATGTCTTTTCGCGCATAGTCCTCGATCGAACGCAAAATGCCCTCAGCCCCTGTCTCTCCTACATTGGCCACGCCATCGGAGCATAAAATCACCCTGTTAATGGCAGGAGGCTTGAAGGAACGGGCCGCCATTTCATAACCGAGCACCAGTCCTTGTTCCGCATTGGTGGAGCCTTCGGGTTGCAGTTCATCGATGGCTGATAAAATTGCCTGTTTGTCTTCGGTAGAGGTTGGGGGCAAAAGAACGCGTCCCTCTGATCCATAGACGACGATCCCTACTGAATCTGTAGGTTGGAGTTGATCGACAAGAACATGTAAGCTTTTTTTCACCAGCTCTAATCGGTTTTCCTGATTCATCGAGCCAGATACATCAATGACAAAGACGAGATTAGCGGGCTTCCGCTCTTTTGGGCTTAATTCCTTTCCTTTGATCCCGATTCGCACTATTTGAAGATTTTTTTGAAACGGAGAGGGGCCACTATCGGCCTGAATCGCAAATGTCTGATTGGTCGGCGCGGGATACGAAGTGGGGAAGAAGTTGATGAATTCCTCCACCCGAACGGCCTCTGCTGGCGGGAGATTCCCGTCTTTTATAAAATGGCGCATTATGGTGTAGGAGGCGGTGTCCACATCTGCGGCAAAAGTAGACAGGCGGTCCTTCGCCGTAGAGACAAATTGGTTGGTGCCGTAATCTTTGAAGTACATGTCATTGGGGAGAGGATCGCCCGATTTTTTCAGGGCGTAATCAGCTAGTTGGCTGGGAGGACTTGGACTGGAGGCTACCTGATTGCTTTGGCCTTGCTCAACAGATGCTGATGGTTTGTTTCCACTTTCGCTTCTTGATACGAACTGCTCGCTCGAGCTGCATCCGATCAAGGATGTGACCAATAGGGTGATGCCACTGGCTTTCATAATTTTTCTCATCTTTTGTGATTCCCCCTTTGCCTATGTGACGTGGTAAAAAAAGGAATGTTACATAAGGAGGAGAAGTAGGCTTTTCCGCCTCTGCGTTAATGATATGGCTGCCTTTCTTTCTTGCTCCTTATTCAATCTTCTTGTAATATTAGGAAATATTTGTGGTGTGACGGTCGCTCTAGTCAATGGAAATCCATCATGGAAAGAGGTAGATTGCTGCAAAAATCAATCAAACAAGAGAGGTTATGAAATGAATCTAGCCGTTCAAGTAACGCAAAATCAACTGATGGATGTGCTGCTAAACGTTGCAGTAGCTCGTCCCGTATTTATTTGGGGCGCACCAGGTATCGGCAAGTCGTCTCTCGTCGAGGCGTTTGCCGAGCAGGTGGGCCTACCTTGCGTATCGTTATTGGGTAGTCAGCTGGCACCTGAGGATATTATCGGTGTCCCACAGATCGTAGATGGGAAAAGCAGATTTTGCCCACCTGCACAAATTGCGCGAGAAGAACCGTACTGCTTATTTCTTGACGAATTGAATGCATGCTCGCAAGAAGTGCAAAAGGCGTTTTACAGTCTCATTCATGAGCGGAGAATCGGGGATTACCATCTGCCAGAAGGGTCCATTGTGATTGGAGCAGGTAACCGCGCGCAGGATAGCGCGATTGTCAAACCGATGTCGTCTGCTCTGATCAACCGGATGTTCCATGTGCAATTGCTAGTTTCGTATGAACAATGGATGAATTGGGCGTACAGCAACGGCATCCATTCCTACGTGCTGCAATTTTTGGAGGTGCGCCCGGACTATTTGTGGTCGCAACCACCGAAGAGCGAGGAACCTTTTTCTACTCCGCGTTCATGGCACATGCTCTCTGATGCCCTGAACGAATTCGATGAGAACTTGACGACAGAGATGGTGGGGGTACTGGCCTACGGATGCTTGACGCCCCAGCATGCGGCTCAATTTCGGGCTTTTCACAAGAATATTCAGGGCAAATACCAGCTCAACCGTATTTTGGAGGGAGAGGCTTCTTTCCCGACGGCTCCAGAGGATCGTGACGTACTGTATTTTCTGGCGGATTCTTTCCGTTCGCAGATCAAAAAAGAACTGCCAGCGGATAAAGTCTCCGTGGGGGAACAGCATAAACGGTTTGCACACCGAGCCAAAGCTCTCTTGAAGGAGCTCTCATCCATCTCACTGGAAATGGCGCAAATGGTAGTGGCGCGGCACGAGGATGGCGACGGATTGCCAGACTGGTTCGTTGTGGAGGTCATTCGTGATTTACCGCGATTGGCCATGGACAGGAAGGGCAAATAGCCAATGGCCAGAGGAGTTCAAAACGACCCGGCGACGCAAAACTACGAACAGGCCGTCCATTTTTTGAGTCATCACCCGATGTTTGGTCCGCTGTCATCGCGAGCGCACTTTATACGTTCCGAGCGAAGTATTTGTCCGGATAACGGTTGGGTAGTCGTGACCCGGGAAGGCAGCTTGTATGCGCATCCGAAGCGCAGAGGGGAAGTCGGGGAATGGATTTATGTTCTCGCACATGCGCTGTTGCATTTAGGCTTCGGACATTTTGTGGAAAAAGAGCAGCCGATTTTGTGGAACATCGCTTGCGATTGTTATATAACGCGTTTTTTAAGAGACATGAAGCTGGGGACGCCTCCTGCTGAAATGGCCTTTGAGCTGGATAAATCGGGAAAGAGCGAAGAAGAGCTGTATGACTGGTTCGTGGAGCATGGGGTGCCGGAGCATTTGAAGCTATTTGGAACGGGCGGGGAAAAACAGGCAGATATGCTTCTCGCAGATAAATATGCTCGGTACACCTACAACCGAGATGTGAAGTGGGAGCGTCTCTTGGGGATAGGGCTGGCGCAAGCGGTGCAAAGTGCTGTCAGCGTAGCGGGCGGCTATTCCGATGCTCTCGGGAATGAAGAGAACCAGCTGTCCGAGGCACAAAAGGCCAAAGGCTGGTTCATCAATCATTATCCATTGCTGGCTTCCTTAGCGAGTCATTTCACGATTATCGAGGATTCACAGATCTGTCAGCGGCTGCAAATCTCGGTGGCAGCCATAGATGTAACAGCCAACGAAATCTTCATCAATCCTGCAGCTGGCTTGGATGAAGAGGAATGCACATTCGTGATGGCACACGAGCTCTTGCACGCAGGCCTTCGCCATCATGAGCGCTGCCAAGGGCGCGACCCGTATTACTGGAATGTTAGCTGCGATTATGTGATCAATCAATGGCTGATGGAGCTCGGTGTCGGACGTTTTCCGCAAATTGGCGGACTGTACGACCCAGACTTGAAGGGACTTTCGGCAGAGGCCATCTATGATCGAATCGTGACGGACATGCGTACGTATCGCAAGCTCTACACTTTACGAGGAATCGGCATGGGCGATATTCTGGATGGCAACGATCCGCGTTTTTGGGAAAAGGGTCCGGGAACGACGCTGGATGACTTTTATCGCAGTGCGATGTCGCAAGGTTTGATTTACCACCAGGAGCGGGGACGAGGACTTTTGCCTGCGGGTTTGGTAGAAGAGATTCGCGCCTTGGGGCAACCGCCGATACCATGGGATGTTCAGCTTGCCCGTTGGTTCGACGAGCATTTTCCGCCGTTGGAAAAGAGTCGCACGTATGCAAGGGCAAGCCGCAGACAGTCCTCTACACCCGACATTGCCCGTCCTGCCTGGAGCTTTCGGGAAACGGATCGGCTGGCACGCACGTTTGGCGTCGTGATCGATACATCCGGCTCGATGGATACCAAGCTGCTCGGAAAAGCATTGGGGGCAATCGCGAGCTACAGTGAAGCGCGAGATGTTCCGTATGCGCGCGTGGTCTTTTGTGATGCGCAGGCGTATGATGCGGGCTACCTTTCTCCCGAGGACATTGCAGGTCGCGTCAAAGTAAAAGGACGCGGAGGAACGATTCTGCAGCCGGGCATTGACATGCTGGAGAGAGCAACCGATTTTCCGAAGGACGGACCGATTTTGATCATTACCGATGGGGAATGTGATCGGATCAAAGTAACTCGTAGTCATGCCATCATGCTGCCGAAGGGGAGTAACTTGCCGTTCGTGGCGCGAGGACCGGTATTTCGGATGGAATAGCAGTGTTGAAGAAGGCTCCGTATCGATGCGGAGCCTTCTTCAACGTGTAGGAAAGTTTAAGTGCTTCACATTGCAAATTCGACTAGATTTAAACTTTTCGGAGCGCATAACGAAGTACCTCAGCGTGTGCTTCCAGCATTACTTCGGTGAAACTTTCCGCTAAAACGCGGTCGCTCCCCCATGAATAGGCCGCGATAGGGGTTTTTTTACGATCTTTTTACAAGGAAAGGGTAGGAAAAGCGATAAAATAGCTTGTATGATGAAGCGGAAAGCAAAAGAGGTGTACAGCAAAGTGAAGAATAATCTTCGAGAAGAAGCAGGGCACCAAAAAAGTAGTTGGAAGTCTGTGATGGAAGTTCTGCTCGTTTCGTCCAAGCTGGGTGTGACCTCATTCGGCGGTCCCATCGCGCATCTCGGTTATTTTCACAACGAATACATTCGACGTAGAAAATGGATGGATGAGCAAAGCTACGCTGACTTGGTTGCGCTTTGTCAGTTCCTCCCTGGCCCCGCAAGCAGCCAGGTGGGGATCGGAATTGGCATCATGCGAGCCGGATTGTGGGGAGGGGTTGCTGCATGGCTCGGCTTCACTGTGCCGTCAGTCTTGGCGCTCCTGATATTTGCGTTCACGTTACAGGGAGTGGACAGTGGCAGTGCTTCTTGGGTTCACGGTCTAAAATTAGTAGCTGTCGCGATTGTCGCTCATGCCGTATGGGGGATGGGACAAAAGCTGGCCCCGGATCGCACACGGGTGACGATTGCGATCACCGCTGCTGCCATCACGTTGTTGTGGCATTCTGCATGGAGTCAGGTCACAGTCATGATTCTAGCGGGAATAGCAGGATTGCTTTTCTTCCGGCAGTCAAAAGTTTCGGATTTCCCTGAATTTCGTGTGCCGATCAGTCGTGCACTAGCCATTGCGTGCTGGATCGTTTTCTTCGGACTTTTGCTTGTGCTGCCCATCCTCCGAGAGAGTACGGGCTTTTCCTTGCTAGCGCTGTTTGAGAGCTTTTACCGTGCAGGCTCACTTGTTTTTGGCGGAGGTCATGTCGTATTGCCTTTGCTGGAAAGGGAGGTCATCCCGACAGGCTGGGTAACGCAAGAAGCTTTTCTGACGGGCTACGGGGCTACACAAGCAGTACCGGGTCCATTGTTTACATTTGCCGCTTATTTGGGAGCATTGATTGCAGGTGGAGTCGGTGCGATAGTGGCTACTTTAGCCATTTTTCTACCGGCCTTTTTACTCGTCATCGGCGCATTGCCGTTTTGGAATTCCTTAAGGAGAAATTCCAAGATCCAAGGAATGCTTATAGGTGTGAATGCAGCAGTCGTCGGTATTTTACTCGCTGCCTTGTACGATCCGATTTGGACAAGTACCATTCTTGCCCCGATGGATTTTATCGTAGCGGCTATTATGTTTATCATGCTGGAGCACTGGAAGCTACCGCCATGGCTCGTTGTGGTTACGGGGGCTTTATACGGTCTATTGTGAAAGGTCTCAAACGAACCAATAAAGCTGGTGAGAAGAAAAAGCACAGAGCTCGTAGACCTTGACAACGCCTGCCCAGTCGGAACTTCCAAAAGGGGACCCGCTCGTCGAACACTTCTTCCTTGAGAAACTTCCGCCCGTAGGGTGGCTTTGGCTCGACGGTCCCCTTTTGGAAGTGTAGACGGACAGTCAATCCCCCAGCTGGCGTGTCAGAGTAGAAGAGACCTGTGCTTTTTCTTCTCCTCCACTATGTTGACTCAAACCAAAATGCCCTTCAGGTTTGCCAAGTATGTTTGTAACGCTTATAATACTGAATGAAAGTTCAGTATTGTTGGATGGGAAGTTGGTGAAGTACCGTTGAATAAAAAGAAGCAGCAAACAGAGCAGACCAAGAAGAAAATAGCGGACGCGTCCAGAATCTTATTTATGCAAAAAGGCTACAAGGCTACATCAATAGAAGATATCGTGAAAGCTACTGGATACAGCGGCGGCAACATTTATTATCATTTCAAGAGCAAGGAAGGGCTGTTTTTACATCTGATTGAAGCTTGGAACAGCGAATGGGAAGAGGAATGGCTGGCCAAGGAACAGCTCTATACGACCTCGATCGATAAATTGTATGGAATGGCTGAACATTTTGCGACCGATTTTATGAACCACCCGCTGACCAAGGCTGCTGATGAATTTTTCGACATGTTGGAGAAGCCTTCGGATGTGGAGGAGCGTATCAACAAAATGATCCAAGGCTATATTGACTTTAATCAACAGTTGCTCCAGAAGGGGATCGATAACGGCGAATTTGAAATGACGAATGTAACCGGAGTCGCCATTATCTTGGACAGTCTGATGTTTGGTTTAAATCAACACTCGCGCCGAATGGAACGAGAGGAAGCGCTGGCAACTTTTCGGTTAGCGATGGATGTGTTTTTATTTGGAATTGCCAAACCGTCCCGCTAGCTTTTTTTACGCGACTATCTAGAATGGATATTCAGTATTTAGGTAATGGATTGGAGGGATAGGAAATGGCTTTATTATTAAAAAATCAGGGAGCCTTATTGATTCTGATGTTCAATATTTTCCTTGTCTTTACGGGGATCGGGCTTGTTATACCGATTATGCCAAAGTACATGGAGAGTTTGGGAATTACCGGGGGGACTATCGGTCTGTTAGTTGCAGCCTTTTCGCTGACGCAGCTTCTTTTTTCCCCGATTGCCGGGCGATGGGCCGATTCGTTCGGAAGAAAAAAGATCATTGTGATCGGCTTGGTCGTATTTGCTATTTCGGAAGTGATGTTTGGAATAGCGAATTCTCCAGTCCTGCTGTTTGTTTCTAGGTTGTTAGGCGGGATTAGTGCCGCACTGATTATGCCGGCCGTAATGGCGTACTCAGCAGATATTACAACGAATGAAGAACGAGCGGCCGGTATGGGATATATTACGGCAGCCATTACTACCGGTTTTATTATCGGTCCAGGCATTGGAGGATACATTGCGGAATTTGGTATTCGCGTACCTTTTTATTCGGCAGGAATTGCGGGATTAATTGCTGCGTGCATCACGTTGTTGATCCTCAAAGAATCGAAACCTACGGAAGAATCATTAGCGGACTCTTCTTCAAGTGAAAAACAACGAAGCAGTCTTCTCTCCCAGTTAATGTACTCCTATCGAGAGCCTTATTTTTTCAGTTTGATCATTGTGTTTGTCATGTCTTTCGGACTGGCTAATTTTGAAACGGTCTTTTCCTTGTTTGTCGACCACAAGTTTGGGTTTGAGCCGAAAGATATCGCGTTTATCATTACATTTGGGTCAATAGCAGGCGCAGTGGTTCAGCTTACTGCCTTTAGCTGGATCATGAATCGCTTTGGCGAGAAAAGGGTCATTTCGATCTGTCTGCTCTTTGCTGGATTGTTTATTATCCTGACGCTTTTTGTTCACGGATTTTGGATGATTTTTGCCGTTACCTTTATCGTATTTCTGGCGATCGATATTTTGCGACCGGCCATCAGTACCCAAATGTCGATGCTTGCAAAGGATCAACAGGGGTATGTTGCTGGCCTTAACTCAGCCTTTACCAGTCTTGGCAATATTGCAGGTCCTATCGTAGCTGGCTTTTTATTCGATATCGATATCAACTATCCATACGGGCTAGCGTGTCTGATTTTGCTTATTTGTTTCGTCTTATCATTAGGAGTGAAAAACCGCAACCTGAAGGATGCTAAAACGGCTTCCAGTCAAGCATCCATTCAAGGATGAGGAAACACGGAGACCAGTCCATTGGGGCTGGCCTTTTTGTATTCACCGGACATAGCCATATCCAGGATATTTGACTACTGGCCATTTATCCTTGCGCAAGGCATCCAGAAATTCAGGACCTACACACAGGTTGGAAGCGACAAGTTCATGCGGGGTGAGTGCCATCCATTGATTCAGCGACACATCGACAAAGCGGTCGCTCTTGAACATTTCTAAAAACCACACTGTTTCCGTCCCGGTATTTTGGATATAGTGCCCCGTTGCAAAAGGAACGTAACCGACATCACCTGCTTGGTAGTCAAAGGTTCGAGCGTTGCCATTTCCGGTAAAAACGGTCATGCGTGCTTGGCCTGAAATGTAATATTGCCACTCGTCGTTATTGGGATGCCAATGCAGCTCTCTCATGCCACCGGGACGTAGCTCTACGAGTG
Organism: Brevibacillus brevis NBRC 100599; assembly: GCF_000010165.1. Classification (NCBI taxonomy): domain Bacteria; kingdom Bacillati; phylum Bacillota; class Bacilli; order Caryophanales; family Paenibacillaceae; genus Brevibacillus; species Brevibacillus brevis. Next base: position 5,331,045 of record NC_012491.1, on the reverse strand, counting down.
CTGCCGCGATTGCTTTGGAGATCGGAAAGTTGCGTGAATCGACGATGCGCACACTGCCGCCAGGTGTGATCAGTGGGCGTTGCGCAAGTAGACGGTGGGTAAAGGGAAGGGGGACGGTTCCGTATGGGGATTCCACTTCATCTCCTTCTATGGAACCCGGAACCTCGTCTTGATAAATGTACACTTGCTCGCAAGGAATGTCGGCAAAGGCTGATTCAGGCACACCAAAATTCGCGGAAAGCACATCTGTTGGCGTATGAGCAAACCAATCGGAGATCGATAGCGTATTCAGATCGGAAAAATGCCCATCGTCGAAAACGAGCAAAAACTCGCAGCCTTCCTCAAGTCCCTGAATCGAGTGGGGGATGCCGGGAGGGAAATACCACAGATCGCCTTTGCCGATATCTGCGATAAAATTTCGTCCGCGTTGGTCGACGGACGTAATTCGTGCACGACCGAGTAGCATGTAAGCCCATTCCGCCTGCTGATGCCAGTGCAGCTCGCGCACACCGCCCGGCGTCAGGCTCATGTTTACACCCGCAAGTGTAGTGGCGATTGGCAGCTCGCGAATGGTGACTTCCCGGGACCAACCACCATGATTTAACGTCATGAAGGCATCTGAAAAGGAAAATTTCAGATTGGGCAGCAAGCCCGCATCTGTGACGGGAGGAACGAGCATATTCGGATTTTGCCGATCACGCATGATATTGCGTGGGCCGAGATCGACCCATCCGGTCCCGTCTCTCCTCATCGGTTGAGGAATTTGATTCCCTTTGTCTGGCGGATTCATTCGGGGCAACCTCCTTGTCGTACTTCATCCACTAACCATGCCTATGCATCGGCTTGCCCGTTATGCATTCAAGCCGTTCTATCGTTTCTATGGGTGATTCTGTATAATTTTAGGAGTGATTGACAAATTGACAATAGTAGGATGGGAATAAAGATGAATAAGATTCCAAACGAGCAATGGTTAGCACGATATGAGCAAAAAAAACAGATGTTAGAGCCCCAAGCTGATTTACACGCCTATTTCACATCAACGGAGATCAGTGGGAAACCAATCAACCTGCTTTCTTTGGGGGAAATTACGATCCCTACTGGAGACATCATCGTTCGCGATCCGCTTGCGTATCTGGAGAGAAATAGTGCCCCGTATTTTCGGAAAGTCCCTACAGGAACCTTCCCATTAACCGTTTGTGTGGTAACCGTCGAAGAAGATCACTACCGGTATGCAGCTGCTAAGGTGGAGTTCACAGATAAAACTCCCCAAAAATTTACGGAAGCCCTCCTCGGAGACGAGAATCTCGAAAATCTAGAGGAAGGTGAATATTTTGGCTTTAATGTAGATGCAGGCCTTGCCACTGTGGTAGATGTCAAAACGAGAGATGCTTATCTGGATTTTTATGATAGCTGGAAAAAGGAGAATCCAGACGGCAATATTTACGATGGATATTTTGCAGATGTTTTTGCACAAAGTTACAAAGACCATCCAAAATATCAGAGAAGCGCTGGAGATTATATCAATTGGAGGATACCAGGCACCGATTTATCGATTCCGATGATTCAGACGGGATTTGGAGACGGAGCCTATCCTGTCTATTTTGGGATAGATGAAAACGGTCAAATATGCCAGCTGGTGATTCAATTTATTTGCATTGAGCTTGCATTTGGTGAGGATGACAGTGAAGACGAGGATCATGCATAAATAAAGGTGCCCATGAGAGATTCTTGTAACATGAATCACTCATGGGCATTGTTTGGGCAGGAAAACCTCTCACCAATCCTTTTTGGAAACGGTGCCTTGCTTATCTTTCTTTGGAAAAAGAAAATAGCTGGCTGTAAACAACAGATCAACCCCCAGAACAACAGTCCATAGCCGGAGAACCTGCCATAAAGAGGCAGTTCGTTCTGCATCATCGATAAAGTAGATGGTCCCCGCTAAGAGAGCCGCCCCAATTACATAGGAGAAGAGATGCCTAAACCAGCTTTTGGCGTAATACTTGGCATACTCCATGCCGTATAGCTTGGGTTTAGGCGTACCTTGCTTCGTGACGTATTGCTGAAATTTTTCATCCGCCCATTGAATCATGCTTTTCCCAAACGCAAGCGATACCCCGATATAGACGGCAGCAAGCGCATGCGGAATCGTTGCGGTAGCTCCGCGATACAAATCCACGCTCGTGACGACGAGCAAAACCACATCAACAATGGGCGTCAGGGCGAGAAGAAAAAGCCCGGCCTTTTTTTGTTTGAGCACATACCTTGTGAAAAGGCCAAGTACAATGACCACCCAAAATGCGATTTCGCATGCGACAATCATCCATGCAACAAAATTCACTATACAAGTCCCCTTTTCGGAAGTTTCTTCTCCTGCATGAGGAGTTTTTTTATAATACATCTGTGCTAGCAAAAAGAATTTTACCATCGGTTCTTAAATAATACAACTGTATTGTTAAGGGTTGCTTGCCCTTTGCAAAGCTTGTTAAAATACAACTATGCCAAAAATAATCGATCATGAGAAAAGAAGAGAACAAATAGCAGAAGCAACGTGGCGTGTCATTGTCGAGCAAGGAATGGAGGGGGCGACGGTAAGGGGCATTGCAAAAGAAGCAGGACTTTCATTAGGTGCTTTGCGACATTACTTCGCAACACAGGATGAACTGCTAATGTATGCTATGCAGCTCGTAAAAGAGAGGGCGACAGCTCGGATTGCTGATATCGCCGCCAATGAAGAATGGGCACCAAAAGAGAGAGTCACGAAAATTTTTCTGGAGCTTCTCCCTACGAATCAAGAAAAGATGGTTGAAATGGAAGTGTGGTTTGCTTTTACGGTGTACTTCCGACACAAGAGAGAAGGCTTTGATGCACAGCACGACGGGATCTATGCCGGCGTCCGCAAGCTGTTGGACTCTGCTGATCAAATGAATCTATTACGCAAAGGGCTAGACAAAGAGATAGAAACAGAAAAGCTCTATGCCGTCATCGACGGTCTGGCGCTGCATGCCTATCTCGAACCACAGCGTGTCGATGGGGAGCGGATAACGAAAGTGTTGGAGCATCATCTTGCATCCTTGTTTCATTAAAGGACTTTTCCCAAACATACAGTGAATCCAACTAAAACCAAAAAGCCGGGATCAGTCATCATAGACTGGTCCCGGTTCGTTTTAATGCTCCCGAATCTTGGACAAATTTCCCCCGAACAGCTGTAGCTTTACATCTATACGTGAAATCGTATCGGGACGTAGGGGCAGCTCCCCGTTTTTCGTTAGCTTGTGCCATGCCTTGGGGTCTTGGCGATAGAGAGCGTCCGATAATTGAAGCACATCCGTCTGCGTTTTTTGTCCAAGTTGGTAGGTGTGCATAATCTCCTCAGCAATGCTTTTTTCCGCCCATTCCCTCAAGTTCTTCTCTGGAACGGCTTTCACCAATTGGGGCATGTTGGCCTTTGTACTCACCTTGAGATGAAACGTCACCTTGTCGTCTTCCACTTGCGGGATGATCGAAGGCTTGATCTTTTCCATGACGAGGGTGGTGATGGGCTCACCATTATGGAAAACGGTAATGCCAGGACGGCGCGAATCTTTATCCAACCAGCGCAGGCCCATGATTTCCGAACGCGGCAGGCAGAGTTTTCGTTTCTTGTTTTGCAAAAAGCAGACGCCACTCATGATCAGGGTGGGATGCTTTTTTTTGTTTTCGGTCCACTGTACTTTGTTGGTACTCAATATGGGCAATTGCACGGTTTGTCCACTTTCTTTCCACTTCCAAATAAATTTGTAGAGGAACAAGGGGGCTACTACAGAGCTTTGTCGGTAAATATCCTCCGGGTCATTTAATTGGGAATAAAGAATGGAGATGTTGAGAATCGGCTTGGCGTTAAATAAGTCTTCAATCGGCTCTCGCGTTGCAAATGTCCATACGGTATAGCGAAATTCGTAATAGCGGTCGATCACATCTAATAATTGATTAATCACATCTTGCTTTAAGGCATCCTCGGAAAAAACAATGGCCTTGATATGACTCCAGGACAGACGCTGCTGGGCAGTCCGATACAGATTGAAGATGGCTTCATCCAACGTTCTTCCTTCTCCCTTGCCGACGGAAATCGTTTGCGGATTGCGTTGTCCGCTTGCTTCTTGTTTGGCGATGTTATTGAAACTGATAATTTGCGCGTAAAACACAAATTTCCCTTTTACATAGTCGATCCCGATGGAATTGACGTAGATCATATGCTCGATTTCTCTGGCGCCCCAGCATCCGCTTAACAGGGAAGAGATCAATACAATTGTGAAAAAACATCGTCGTTTATGCATAGCGATTGTTAATTCTCCTTGTTTGATCTGGTTTTTTGCAGCATTTTGGGGACGCTTCCCCATTTTCCCCATGGGATACGAAAGACGACTTTCCACAGATCCTGAAAAACAGGGGGAGAGATTGGTTCGAGGTAGTAAACCCCAAAGGATCGCAAATTGGTTAGGTACAGTGCGATAATCCCAACCATGATGAAAAAGCCAAACAATCCGGCCATGCCAGAAACAAGCAAGATAAGGAGCCGAAGCAAGCTAACGGTACCAACGAGGTCTTGATTGACCAGCGAAAACGTAGACAGTACAGACATGGCTACTACCACCAGAATCCCTGGAGCGGTTAGGCCTGCACTGATGGCGGCTTGTCCGATGATCAGCCCGCCAACAACGGACAAGGTTTGGCCAAAAGCCATAGGAAGGCGCATCCCCGCTTCCCGAAATAACTCAAACAATAAGAGCATCACGATTGCTTCAAAAGGGACAGGGATAGGGACGCCTTGTCGGGATAAAACAAGTGTGGCTACCAACGTATATGGGAGCTGGTCTTGATGATAGGTAATCAAGGCGATCCAGAAGCCAGGCAGAAACAAGGCTAATATGAATCCGAACAATCTCATGAGCCGGGTAAACGCGCTGTACCAAAAATAGGAGTAGACATCTTCCGGCGTATTGAATAAATAGGTCAGCGTAACAGGAGCAATCGTGGCGGAAGGAGAGCCTTCCACAAAGATGACGAATTTTCCGTGCAACAAGGCGTTCACAGCAAAATCTGGCCGGCCTGTATACTCAAACAGAGGAAACAAGGGGATGCGCGTGCCTGTCAATATATCTTCCAACTGCGTGTTGCTCACAAGTGCCTGTACTTCCAAATTGGAAAGTTTTGTGCGAATCTCTTCTAAAGTATCCGGATTGATCCGATTTTTGAGAAACAGTAAATTGACCTTGGTGTGCGTTTCATCACCCAACCTGTACTCTTCTACGGCGAGCCGATTGGTTTTGAGTCTCTTCCTGATTAGCCCGATGCTGATGTGTGGTTCCTCGGTAAAGCCATCTCGCGGTCCTTTCACAGAGACCTCTGTATTTGATTCTTCGGGGGCACGCTGCGGCGGGTCGGAGAGTTCCATCCAATACAGCTTGTTTAACGAATGAAAGAAGAGGAGCAGTTCCCCTTCGAATACTTTTTTGACAAGATCGTCAGGGTTTCGATCATCGGTGACCTCTTTCAAAAATAGCTCACTGTATTGCTGCATGTCCAAAGAACTCATCATGGGAGCCGTTTGATGCGTTTTGGACAATTTCGGGACTACATATTGATTGATTTGCTTGATATCGCACAGACCCTCAGAATAAATAATGGTCACGAGAGATGAATCCTCCCCATTTCCTTGATAAGGGAGGCTAATCGTATCAATAATGACATCCGCACATAAAGCAAACAATTGGCGGAAATAGTCCTCGGTTAAAGGCTGGTCATCTGGAATGGATGGTGGATGGTCGTTTGGGACAAATACATCAATTCCCTTTTTTCTCCTCATGAATCATTCCCCTCCTTCGACTGGTCCAGTTTACGAGCACGATAATGACGAATGAGTAGACGACCATCGTATAAAACATAAATGGAAGGATGTGAGCGGTTAACATGTCTAAAAACACGTTATCGCTGAAGGGGAGAATGGCAATGGCAACCAGAAGGGAAGCGAGCAGGACAAGGACCATCATTCTTTTTGCGTTGCTATCTAGTCGAAGAATATCGACGATGAGAAATAGCGTCAGAGACATGCGAATAAAAGCACCTGAGAACCACTGGTAAATACTTAAAAAATCCATGTGCTCAATATACCGGCCAATATTAACCAAGCGCCATTCCTCGTAAGCCGGATATCTCAGCTTCTCCGATTGCGCAGGGCCGAATTCGGCAATGGCCCCCGTAACTGGTCCAAAGGTCAGTCCAATTAAAATGACAGCAAAGATCAAAAGTGATAGTAGCGAATACTTGGACCTGATATGTTGCTGCATGAACAGAAGGATGATCAGTTCAATCAATCCCGCCCCAACAAAGACCACGCCTTTCCATACAGGGAGCATGCCGTATTCCAGAAATGGTTTCAGCAATATATAGCTTTTATGCGTGTAGTTGGCAGACATGACAAAGAATCCAAGAAAGATGACAAGCGGCAGGAACAGGACCGCTGTGTTTGCGATGGAGCGTATGCCCAAGTATGCATTGGTCAAGCAAATACACGCCAACAGAAGGGCGATAAAAAAAGTGGGCATTTTCGGGGAAAACGCGACATGAATCCAGGTAACCGTATCTCTCATCGTAATTGCACACATCATGAATAAATAGACACAGGCAATGGCTGCCAATACATTCGAAATAGCGGGATGGTACGCTTTTCTCAGCAAGAGAAAGACACTTTGTTGACGGGTTTTGGTAAAAGTCGAATAGAGAAGACAGACCCATACAATGAAGAAGATACCGGCCAAAATAACGGAAATCCAGGCATCTCGTTTTGCGGCATCCATCAAAATCGGGATGACAATTACATGGTTCATTAAGCCAATGGTGAGCATCAGCATGCAGACTACCTGAAAAAAGGTTAAAGTAGCGTCTTTCATGAATATACCTCTACGTACTTGGATTGGTAGTAGTATCTGTTCTAAGTGGATCTTTATTCCATGTTTACATGCCGAACGTCCATTCGTAAAATGGTAGCAAGAAGGTGACGAAAATGAATTTGAAAAAAAATATCGCAGCCATATTGGATCACATAAAAACAGACGAACGATTTCGGGATAACATTGCGCATTGGAGGGTCATTCCTGCCCGTGAAGCAAAGTCCGTTCCATTTCCAAGTGAGCTGGACGGACGAATTCGAGATGCCCTAACGAATAGAGGCATTCCCTCCTTATATACGCATCAAGAAACGTCTTTTCGCCATGTGCGCGAAGGTAAACACATCGTTGCGGTTACGCCCACGGCTTCAGGAAAAAGCATGTGCTATCATTTGCCGATCCTCCAGACGCTATCGGAAGACACGCAAGCACGGGCTCTTTACTTGTTCCCCACCAAGGCTTTGGCGCAGGATCAAAAGTCCGAGCTGCACGAGCTGATTACGGAAATGGGACTCTCCATCAAATCAGAAACGTATGATGGTGATACACCTGCAAATATCCGGCAGATGGTACGCAAGGCAGGAAATATCGTCATCACCAACCCAGACATGCTGCACTCCGCTATTTTGCCCCATCACACCAAGTGGGTGTCCTTTTTCGAGCATCTCAAATACATCGTCATTGACGAGCTGCATACATATCGTGGCGTTTTTGGCAGCCATGTCGCCAACGTCATTCGGCGGTTGAAGCGCATTTGCGCTTTTTATGGGAGCCACCCGCAATTTATTTGCACATCGGCGACCATCGCCAACCCGAAGCAATTGGCGGAAGCCCTGACAGAAGAAGAGGTGGAGCTGGTCAACAACAATGGTGCTCCGTCTGGCATCAAGCATTTCCTTTTCTACAACCCGCCCGTGGTTAACAAGCAGCTCAATATTAGACGCAGTGCCACATTAGAGGCGCGGGACATTACTGAGCAGTTTTTGACCAATGGCATTCAGACGATTCTGTTTGCGAGAAGCCGTGTACGTGTAGAGATTTTGCTCACGTATTTGCAGGAGCTGATTCGCCGCAAGCTTGGGCCAAAAACGATCCAAGGGTATCGTGGCGGCTATTTGCCGAGCCAGCGCAGAGAGATCGAACGCGGCTTGCGCAATGGCGACATTATGGGTGTGGTCAGCACCAATGCCCTGGAGCTTGGGGTAGACATCGGACAGCTTCAGGCATGTGTCATTACTGGCTATCCTGGCTCGGTCGCAAGCACATGGCAGCAGGCAGGACGGGCAGGAAGACGGCAGGGGGAATCCGTCGTCGTTATGGTCGGCAGCTCCACGCCATTGGATCAGTATGTGATCGCCAATCCGGAGTACTTTTTCGACCGCAGTCCGGAGACAGCGCGGATCAACCCCGATAACCTGATTATTTTGGTGGACCATCTTAAATGTGCCGCATACGAGCTACCGTTCCGTGAGGGAGATACTTTCGGACGTGCGGAAATCGTGGAAATTCTGGAGTTTTTGACCGAGGAGCAGGTGCTTCATTACTCGCGGGGCAAATGGTTCTGGATGAACGATTCATTCCCGGCCCACAACATCAGTCTGCGGTCAGCTTCGCAGGAAAATGTCGTGATCATCGACATCAGTGAACGGGGAAATGAACGTGTCATCGGGGAAATGGACCGTTTCAGCTCCATGACGCTTTTGCATGATGAGGCCATTTACTTGCATCAGGGGACGCAATTCCAGGTGGAAAAGCTGGACTACGAGGAAAAGAAGGCGTATGTCCGGGAAGTGCAGGTCGATTATTACACGGACGCCAATCTGGCTGTTTCGCTGAAGGTTTTGGAGCAAGATCAGTCCCGTCGTCATGCGCAGAGCACGTTGGCTTATGGCGAAGTGGCTGTGAATGCGATGGCGACGATCTTTAAGAAAATCAAGTTCGAGACGCATGAAAACATCGGCTCGGGACCGATTCATTTGCCGGAAGAGGAGCTGCATACAAATGCGGCGTGGATCGGCTTTTCCGAAGCGTTGCTGGGTGAGATCGGGACTGAGGATGTGGAGCGTGGCTTGGTCGGTTTGGCGCATGTGTTGCAGCACGTAGCTCCGCTGTTTGTCATGTGCGACCCGATGGACCTGCACGTGATACCGCAGCGAAAGGCTGTTCATTCGCAGGAGCCGACGATTTTTCTGTACGACCGTTATCCGGGGGGCATCGGCTTGAGCGAGCAAGTGTATAAGGAAATGGAGACGATTTTGACGCAGGCAGAGCGGATGATTGTCTCTTGCCCGTGTGAGTCAGGCTGTCCATCTTGTGTGGGAGCGACAGATGACGGCAGCAAGGGGCTAGCCATGACCTTGCTGCGAATCGCTCAAGGGGGAAGTACTTATGTCTCTTAAATCCAAGCTGCAACGGATGAAGGGACATCTCTCGCTGGAAACGGACAAAGCGGTAGTGCCAGCAGTCGAACTGGAAACGTCCATTGGCAAGAAAGAGCCAGAGGAAGAGACGAGTGCGGCTGTACTAGCGGACAGCAATGCCGAGCCACAGATACCTTTTGCCGACAAGTGGAAGGAAATGCAGGCATCGCCCTACATCTGGGATGACGAGTACGTCATGATTCGCGAAGTTCGCTATCCGATCGATCAGCAGCATGGTGCTTACGTTTTTTCCGAGCTGCATGAGGCGATCCGTATGTGGGAAGAGGCTGGTCGAGAGCATCCGCTGTCCGCTGCGGGCAGGAAGCCAGAAGACTTGCTGTTTTTCGATACGGAGACGACAGGGCTGTCAGGCGGGGCAGGCAATGCGATTTTTCTTTTGGGGTACAGTCGTTTCGAGGGGGAGCATGTCGTGGTGCGCCAGCACTTTCTCCCGGGCCCGCATGCAGAGGTGACCTTGTACCAATCGTTTTTGGAGCAAGCACAGAAGTCCTCGCATCTGGTGACCTTTAACGGAAAGTCCTTTGACTGGCCGCAGGTGCGGACGAGGCATACACTGGTGCGCGATCAAGTGCCTGCTTTGCCTACCTTTGGTCATTTTGACCTTTTGCACGGGGCGAGGAGACTGTGGAGGGCGGAGCTGGAATCGTGCCGATTGGGAATCATCGAGCAGGAAAAGCTGGATGTATTTCGCGAGGATGATTTGCCCGGTTATTTGGCACCGGTGCGGTATTTCGACTTTTTGCATGCCCAAGACCCTGATGTCATCGAAGGCGTGCTACGTCATAACGAAACGGATGTCCTGTCTCTGATCACGATGTACATTCACATGACACGGCTATTGGTAGGGCAAGCGAGTGCAACGGTATCCTTCGAGGAAAGCTACGAAATTGCCAGATGGTACGACGCGCTTGGAGATCAGGAAGCCGCTATGGAAGGCTATCGCCTCGTCGCAGACAGTGAGCATGCGTGGAGTAACCGGGCCAAGCTCGCCATCGGTCATCTGTACAAAAAGCAAAAGGATTGGCAAAAAGCCCTAACCGTTTGGGAGTCGTGCATTCAGTCCACCGGATATGTCCCGGAAGAGGTGTATATTGAGGCTGCCAAGCTGTATGAACACCAGCTGAAGGATTGGGAGAAGGCTTTGCATTATACGAAGCAAGCGTATGAGCAGTGGAAGAAGCGCGGGAGTCTGTTGCGAAACAGGTCCAAGGCCGACGCAGAGGCGTATCAAAAGCGAATCGATCGGTTGGAAGGGAAGCTTCGTGGAAACGAAGCGGAAGAAGAGAGCCTGTTGTCCGGATTTTTGGATTGGGCGGATGAGTAACCATCTGGGGGGATTGGGATGAGGCACATTGTCTTGTTTTTGATCGTATTTCTACTTCTAGGTGGTTGCTCCGCTAATGATGACTGGGTGCATACGTTTACGGGGGAGAGCGATAATTGGATTGTGGTCATGGAGATCAGGCCAATTGAGAGTGAGCACACGACAGTTGCCTACCCATTTTATTTGACAAAGAAAATGGAGAATCAAGTAACGAAGCTGTATGCCGAAGCCGATTTAGTCAACGGGGGTAGAGCTAGCAACCTCAATCAAATTGATCTGGAAGAGATCAATGAAAAGCAGCAGCTACTGCTTTTTCAGGAGTACCCGAATCTCCTCTCACCCGATTTTCCTGGCAAA